>DASTZC010000034.1 GCA_035764505.1 Candidatus Polarisedimenticolia bacterium | reverse complement strand
TCTGTGCCCAGGAGAGCTTGGTGGACAGCGCGACCGGCTGCGCCCGCGTCGGCTTGCTCCAGGGTCCGAGCACCTGGAAGTAGACCGGCACTCCCGCGTTCTCCGCCGCTTCCACCCGGATCGGCGGCTCCCTGCTCCCCGGGAAAGAACCCTCCCAGGCGTGCCGCCGCTCGGCATAGTCGGGCGGCACCCAGCGCGGCTCGGCGGGCGTGAACGAGGCGAAATCCAATCCCGCCTCGGCGAACAGGGCGGTATAGTCGGGACTGTCGTGCGACGCATTCGGATCATCCTGCTGCGGCGGCACCACGCTCAGCTCGACCAGCCTGCCCGACGGGTCGAGGACCATCGCCGCCATGCCCGGCACGGTCGGCGCCGGATCGGACCAGTTGACCACGCTGTTGGCACCCAGCGCCTCGAGAGGCCGCGGCCCCTGGCGGTACCAGAACTGGATTCCCGACGGCCGGCCGGTGCGCAGCGGCTCCCACCTGGCCGGGCCGGTATCCTCGTTCTCCAGATAGTCCAGGTAGACCGAGTTGACGCTGAAGCCCCAGGCAGAATCGGCTGCGATCAGCGTGGGTGAAAACTTCTTCAGGAGCTCCTGCGCCCGGTCCACCAGGACGGCCGGCGGCTTCGTGAACGGCAATTGCCGGATCAGGAGCAGCCTGTCGGACAGGAAGACGGCGCCCGCCATCAGAAGCAGGAACCCTGCGTAAAGCGCAGCCCCCATCACCATCGACAGAGTCCCCTCCTCCCCGGAGGCCGCCACCATCTCGGGTGACGGTGTCTCGCCGGCCGCCAGGGCCGCGGCCAGCGGATCGCCGCCCGGCAGCGCCGCGGCCACGGCCAGCGCGGAGGCGGGGCGCGCCCTGGGATCGGGCTCGAGGCAGCGGAGGATCGTGCGTTCCACCGCCGGATCCAGCGCTTCCACCACGGATGAAGGCGAGACGGCGCTGGCCGAATCGCGTCGGATGGCGATCAGCTCCGCCATCGAGCTGGCCGCTCTGAAGGCGGGCTTGCCGGTGAACAGCTCGTGCAGCACCAGACCGAGCGCGTAGACGTCGCTGCGCACGCTCGCCTGCTCGCCCTGCAGCTGCTCGGGCGCCATGTAAGCCGGCGTCCCGGATCTTCCCTGCAAGCCGGACTCCTCCGCCAGTGAGGCGAGGCCGAAATCGGTGATGCGCGCCTTGCCGCGCCCGTCGATCATGATGTTCGCCGGCTTCAGGTCGCGGTGCAGGACGCCGCGCTCGTGGGCCGCGGAGAGCCCGGCGCAGATCTGCCGGGCCACCTCCACCGCCTTGTCCTGCGGGAGCCTGCCAATGCGCCGCAGCAGCGTGGCAAGGTCCTCGCCATCCACGAACTCCATGGTCAGGAAGTGCAGCGAGTCGGCCCGGCCCGCGTCGTAGACGCGGCAGACATTCGGATGCGACACCTGGCGGGTCAGTCGCACCTCGTCCAGAAGGCGCGCCAGGCGCTCCTGGTCCGCCGCCAGCGCTTCCGGCAGGAACTTCAGAGCGACCGCCTGGTCCAGCATCAAGTCGTCGGCGCGGTAGACCTCCCCCATGCCGCCGCGCCCCAGCACGCCGACGATCCGGTAGCGCTCCGCCAGGACGAAACCGGGCGCGAAGCGCTCGCCACGCCGTGCGCCGCTGGAGCCCGAGGTGTCGCGCGAAAAGGAGGGGGAGCGGGGCGGGGAGGGAGATCTCGCCGGCGAACCGCCTTCCAGATGGGTCATGGTGGGGCTGACCGACGCATGCTGCAGCGGATCACCGCAAACGTGGCAATAGCGGGCCGATTCCGGCGCTTTGGTGCCGCACCCGGGACAAATCATGGACTCCTCCGCAGGCGCCCACGGTAAGGGACTCAATCGATGGTGTCAACGCAGGAAGGAGCGGGAAGGTTTCGCATCCGGAAGCGAGTTGACACAGAGGCCGCCGAGGCGTCCAAGTTCAGGGACTGGATCGATGATGTCTACCAGGAAGGAGGGAGTGGTTGCGTATCCGAAATCGCGTTCACACCGAGACCGCCCGGATTGCAAGGCGCGCCGAGCGCCGCGAACTTATCTAGGTACGCCCGCGAGGCGCAACGCCGCGAGGCGGAATGGATCGGCCTCCCCGACTAGTGATCGAGGCGCAAGGAGACCACTTTGGAGACTCCGGGCTCCTCCATGGTAATCCCGTACAGCAGATCGGCCGCCTCCATCGAGCGGCGGTTGTGGGTGATGAGGATGAACTGCGTCTCCGGGGTCAGCTCGCGCAGCATCCGCGTGAAGCGTCCGACGTTGGCCTCGTCCAGAGGGGCGTCCACCTCGTCCAGAATGCAGAAGGGGGACGGGCGGTAGCGGAACAGGGCGAACAGCAGGGCCACCGCGGTCATCGCCTTCTCCCCTCCCGACATCAATGTGATGTTCTGCAGGCGCTTGCCGGGCGGCGAGGCGATGACATCGATGCCGCACTCCAGAACGTCCTCGTCCTCCATCAGCCGCAGCTCCGCCTTGCCGCCGCCGAACAGCGTCACGAAGCTGCGGTTGAAGCTCTCCTGGATCTGGGTGAAGGCCTCCAGGAACTTCTCGCGCGACGTGCGGTTGATCTTGCGGATCGAATCGTTGAGCGACTCGATCGCCTCCTCCAGGTCCTTCTTCTGGTCCGCCAGGAAGCGGGTGCGCTCGTCCATCTCGCGGTACTGCTCCAGCGCCGCCAGGTTCACCGCACCCAGCCGCTCGAGGCGTCCTTTCATCGCGGCGATCTCCTCCTCGATGGCCTGGACGGAAATCTCCCCTTCCGGCAGGGGGCGCGCGCGCAGATCCTCGAGGCCGCCGCCGATCTCCTCGCGCGCCGCCGCCTCCAGGTGCTTCAGCTCCACCTCGAGGCGCGCCGCCTCCACCTCGGCTTCTCCCAGCTTGCGGCGCGTCTCCTCCAGCTCGCCGCGCGCCGAACGCGCCGCCTGCTCGGCGGCCGCCAGCTCCTGGCGGCGGGTGGCGGCTTCCATCTCGCTCGCCTCCACGCGCGCTCCCAGGGCGCCGCGCTCCTCCTCCGACTGGCGCAGCGATTCTTCCAGGACGGTCATCGAGGCTTCGAGGTTGCGCACCAGCTCGGAGGCGCCCGCCGCCTCGGCGCGGGCCCGCTCCAGGCGCTCGCGCTCCTCGCCGGCTGCCTTGACCCAGGCCTCGAGCCCTTCCTCCTCGCGGCGAATCGCCTCGCGCTGCGCGCCCACCTCCGAGCGGAACGAGCCGAGCGACTCGGCGAGGGAGGTCATGGCGGCCCGCTGCTCGGCCAGCAACTCGGCGCCTCCCGACAGCCGCTCCTCGAGCGCCTTGCGGCGCAGCTCCGCCGCCTGCAGCGCTTCCTCGGCCGCGGCGCCTCCCGTCTCCAGTGCGGCGCCTTCCCGCTCCACCCGTCCACGCTCCTGGTCCGCCAGCTGGGCCGCCTTCTCGGCGCGCTGGCGATCCTCGCCCCGCTGCGCCGCCAGCAGCCGCGCCTCCACCAGCAGGCGGTCCTGCTCGCGCTGCCGCTCCTCCAGCTGGGTGGAGCGCTCCTCCAGCGACGCCCGGCGCGCCTCGCCGGACGCGCGATGGGCCTCGAGGCGCACCTGCTCGTCGCGCCTCGCGGCGAGCTGAGCTGCCAGCTCTTCCTGCAGGTGCCGGCGCGACAGAATGCCGCGCTCCTCCGGCGGCGCCGCACCGCCATGCACCAGCCCGCTGGAGCGGACAAGGTCCCCCTGCGACGTGACGAAGCTCCATCCCGGGTGCCGCGCATGGAGTTCGAGGGCGCCCGCGAGATCGGCGGCGATCAGGAAGCTGCGGAGGCCATGCTCGAGCGCCCGGCCATAGGAGCCCCTCAGCGCCACCTTCGAGGCGAGCGGCCCCAGGCAGCGCGAGTCCGTGGCCAGCTCCTCCGGAATCTCCGGCCGCGACCCGATAGCTGGATGCGCCGCCAGGAAAGCGCCGCGGCCGCTGCTCTCCTCGCGCAGGAGGCGGACCGCCTGAACGATGTCCTCGTCGCCTTCCATCACCGCGGCGCCCAGCAGCTCGCCGAAGGCCGCTTCGGCTGCCGGCACCCATTGCGGATCGACTTCGAGAGCATCGGCCGCCCGGCCGAGCGATCGCACCTTCCCCTGCGCGTTGAGCTGCAGCACCGTTTCCAGGGCGCGGCCCGCCTCGTCCTGGTTGCCGGCCGCCTCCTCCAGGGCGCGGGCGCGCTCCTCCAGCGCGGCGATGGTGGCGGCAAGCTCCTCACGTCCCGCCGCGATCGACTGCAGCGCGGCAATCTCGGAGGCCAGGGTCTCTTCGACCGAAGCGCGCTCCCGGCGCGTCGCCTCGAGATCCGCGCCGCGCGTCGCTGTCAGCGCCTCCAGCTCCTCGATTTCCACCTCGCGCGCATCGCGCTCGCTGATCGCCGCGCACCGCTCTTCCTCGATTTCCTTCAGCCGTACGGCCAGCCGCTGTCGCTCCTGGCCGATGCGATCCCTGTCGGCTCGCGCCTCGGCCTGCGCGTCGAGGGAGGCCAGCAGCGCAACGCGAGTCGATTCGGCGTCGTGCTGGAAGCCTTCGACCTCGTCCATGCGGCGCTTCTGCTCCTGCTCTCGCGATTGCAGGCTTTCCTCCAGCTCGGCGAGCTTGAGACGCCGCTCCTCCATGCCGGCGCTGCGCTGCTGCAGGTCGGCCTCGCGCTCAGAGAGCCGCACGCCGATCTCCGCCGCCTCGGCGCTCCAGCGCAGGATCGCCTTGAGCGACTCCTCCTTCTGCTCGCGCGAGCGCTCCCTTTGCAGATGATCGCGATCGATGGCGCGCACCAGGTCGGAGAGGCGCTCGCGATCCCGGCGGATCGCATCGTCCCCTTCATCGGTGCGCCGGCGGATCGACTCGACGTCGGCCTCCCCACGCGCCAGCGCCGCGCCGTGCGCGGCCTCCCGGTCCGCCAGCTCGCGGCGCACCGTCCCCGAAGTTTCGGTCTCGCGCTCGAGATCGGCGAGCTTCGAGCGCAGCAGCCAGCCGCGCCGGGTGCGAATCGTCTCCTGCAGCCGCTGGTAGCGGCGCGCCTTGGCCACCTGGCGGCGCAATGATCCCGCCTGCTTGCTGACCTCGGTGAGGATGTCGTTGATGCGCAGCAGGTTCGCCTGGGTCGCCTCGAGCTTTCCGAGGGCCACGCGGCGCTTCGCCTTGTAGCCCATGATGCCGGCGGCTTCCTCGAACAGGCCGCGGCGGTCCTTCGGCTTGGCGGTGAGGATGAGATCCACCTTGCCCTGCTCGATCACCGAGTAGAGGCGGGATCCCACCTGCGAGCGCGCCAGCATGTCCTGGATGTCCTTGAGCCGGCAGCGCAGCCCGTTGAGGGAGTACTCGCTGTTGCCGTCGCGGAAAAGCCGGCGGGTGATGGAGAACTCCTCCGCCTTGTCGGCGGAGCCGTTGGTCGACATGAACTTGAGCGTCACCTCCGCCATCCCCAGCGGGCGGCGCGCTTCGCTGCCATTGAAGATGACGTCGGCCATCCGGTCCGCCCGCAGCGAGCGCGGGCTCTGGTCGCCCAGGACCCAGGAGATGGCGTCCCCGATGTTGCTCTTGCCGCAGCCATTGGGACCGACCACGGCAATGATGCCGGGCTTGAATTCGAAGGCGGTCCTGCCGAAGAAGGACTTGAACCCGTGCAGCTCCATCCGATCCAAGGTGAACATCCGGCTCCCCGGGCCTCAGGCGGCCCCCAATCGAGGTTTTTTACTGCCCACCTTCGAAGGTCGGATTCTAGCGAAAGCACCGAGGCGTGTAAAGAAAATCAGCGCAGGATCTGGGGGGGAGTATCGACCTGGCTCACAAGGAATTGTGGCCGGCGGTTAAGAGCGAAAAGCTAAAGTAGAGCTTTAACGATCGCGCGACAGAATCAGGTCGGGCAGCGATTCCAGGGCGCGCCGAGCCGGTGAATCGGTGAAGTGTCTCAGCTCCATGCGGGCCCGCTCGCCGTATTGCCTGGCGAGGGCGCGGGTCTTCTCGAGCGTCCCGTGTTCCCGGACCAGCTCGACGATCTCGCGGCTCTCGACGCGGGAGAAGTCGCCGTCCTCCAGGACCCAGGCAATCTTCCGCCGAATCGATTCGTCGCCCTGCTCCAGAAGGTAGATGAGCGGCAGGGTGACTTTGCCTTCGCGGAGATCGGAAGCCACCGGCTTTCCCAGCGTCTTCTCGTTGGAGGTGAAATCGAGCATGTCGTCGACGATCTGGAAGGCCATCCCGAGGTTCGTGCCATAGCTCTCCAGCGCCGCCTCGCGCTGCCTGCCGACGCTTCCCAGCACGCCGCCCACCAGGGAGCAGCCCGAGAACAAACAGGCGGTCTTGCGCCGCACGATGTCGAGATGCTCCTCCGCCGAGACGCCGATATCTCCCAGCCGCCGCTGCTGGATCAGCTCCCCCTCGATCATCTTGAGGGTGATATCGGCCAGGATCTTGATGACCCGGAGGTCGTCGGCCGTCAGCGCCATCGACATCGACTTGATGTAGAGGTAGTCGCCGAGGAGGACCGTCAGGCTGTTGCCCCACGCGGCGTTGAGCGAGGATCGCCCGCGTCGCAGCGTCGCCCCGTCGATGACGTCGTCGTGCACCAGCGTCGCCGTGTGGATGAACTCGAAAACGGAGGCGAACAGCACGTCGCGGTCGCCGCGGTAGCCCGACATCTGCGCCGACAGCAGCAGCAGGAGCGGGCGCAGCCGCTTGCCGGATCCGTTGGAGAGGTAGGTGCCGAGCTCGTCGATGACGCCGATGTCGGAATGCAGGTTACGCGCGACCTCGGCCTCGACATCGGCCAGCTTGACGCCGACCAGTCCGAGAACGTCGGAGAAGAGGAAGCTCCCCGGCAGCGCGCGGATCGATTGGCTCAAGCTCGGCTCCGCACCGCCGCACGCGCCTTCACGCCGAAGGCCGCGGAGGCAGGACAGGATCGAAGGTGCGCTTGTGCAGGACCTGGTCGCCCTGGAGCTGGTAGCACAGCCCCTTGGCGTAGTACCACCAGTTCTCCCGGCCGGGCGAATCGGGGAGAGTCTGGCGCCGCTCGGGCAGCCCCATGCTGCGCAGAATCTTGCCGCGGTTCGAGTCGGGGCCGTACTCCGTCACCATCGACGAAACCTTGGCCCAGTCGGGATGGTCGCGGATGACCGCGTCGGCCTGCACCTCGGTTTTGCTCTTGAAGGTCTTGGTGATGTTCTGATCGGCGGGGACGGCGTAGCGCACCGGATCGAAGGTCTTCGGATCGTAGAAACGCAGGTAGAAATAGTCGAACTTGGGATCGGGCTGCACCCGCAGCTCGAACTTTCCCTCGGCGTCGGTGGTGGTCCGGCCGACCTCCGCCTGCTGGCTGCCGGTGCTGAAATGCAGCAGGTTCAGCGTCGTCTTGGTCTTGATGAGGCGGACGGGATACTCGGCGAGCGGCTTGCCGGCGGCGTCCACGATCCTCCCGTGGATGACGACCTCGGCGGGCGGCTCCGCCGCCGCAACGGCCGAAGCAGCGGCCAGGAGGCACGCGACGAGCGCTCCCATGATTCCCTGCCCGAATCGTCGTCGCATGCAGCCTCCTATCGATAGTTCTCGAATTGCATCTCGAACGGCAGCGAGCTGGACCTCAGGACCTGCATGATCGATTGCAGGTCGTCACGGCTCTTGCCGCGCACCCGCACCAGATCTCCCTGGATGGCGGCCTGCACCTTCTTCCCCGTCCCCTTGATGAGCTTGACGATCTCCTTGGCCTGCTCCGTCGGGATCCCCTGCTGCAGGGTGATCGTCTGCCGCATCATCCCGCCGGCCGCCTCCTCCGGCTTGCCGAAAGTGAGCGACTTGAGCGGAACTTTGCGCGCCGCCAGCCGCTGGCTGAGCATCTCCTGCACGCTGCGGCGCTTGTAATCGTCGTCGGCGAGCAGGTGCAGCTCGAGCTCTTCGCGGCGAATCTCGCTCTTGCTTCCCTTGAAGTCGTAGCGTGTGCGGATCTCCTTCATGACCTGCTGGACGGCATTGTCCACCTCCTGCAGATCCACCTTGCACACGATGTCGAAGGAGTTTTCTTGAGCCATGGGCCGCCGGCAGCTTTGAGGCGTTCAAGAGGGTGCGGATTGTAGCATCGGGCTTTCCGGCAGATCAAGGAGAAGCCGGAGCGCCCGCCTTGCCGCCGAAGGTCTGGATCTCCACGCCCCGCGGGATGTCGAACCGGAAGAGCTTCTCCGGGAGATTCTTGTCCGATCGGATCCGTTCGAAGCGGTATTCGATCCGGTTTCCCAGAGGATCGAGCAGGCGAATCGACTGGATCCAGCCCTCCCGCGAAGCCTCCACCGTCACCGAGTCGTAGGGAAAATCGGCCGTACGCGGCGACAGTCTCAGCACCCAGAGCCGCGCATCGCCGGAGGAGCGCTGCGCCTCGACGCGGAACTCCTCCTCGAGGGAAGCGGTGCCGCCCAGCAGCCTCGCCGTGAGCGCGCTTCCTTCCAGATCCTTCACCGGCCCCATCAGCACCGCCCGGTCCTCGGGAAGGTAGAGCGTCGCCTTCTCCCCGTCGGTGATCGCCAGCTTCCCCTTCGGTCGCGAGTACTCCCAACGCATCTTTCCCGGAGGTTTCAGGTAGAGCGTCCCTTCCTCGCGCTGAGGCGTGGGAAGCGATCCCGACGTGACCACCTGAGAGAAACGCGCCACCAGCCCGGGCGAATCGCGGTAAGCTCGCTGGATGGTGCGCAGGATTTCCACGGGCGGCGGATCGGGGGGGGCCGGCGCCTGCGCGGCGTCCGCATGCAGCACGAGCAGCATCAAGGGCATACCGATCCCGAATCGTGATCGCACGGCGGGATTCTAGCACCCGGTACCGGGGGGACCAACATTCGAGGGCTTTGGGGTGAACAGTGGCACCCTTGGAGGCGACGATCTGAGTAGTGCTTCAGGGAACAGGGGCACCGTTTGAGACGACGGCTGAAGAACGCCGCGCCTCAACGGCCGGCACTTGAGCAGGTGCCTTTGGAAAAAGGCGCGCTTTTGAGGCAACAGGAAGAACGCCGCGCCTCAACGGCCGGCACTTGAGCAGGTGCTGAGGAACAGGTTTAGACTTATAGGCCCCGGCTGAAGGACCTGTGCCTCATGATTCAGCGGGTGTTTTGGGAAACCGAGGTACCCTTGGAGGCGACGGCTTAAGAACGCCGCGCCTCAAGGGCCGACACTTGGGCAGGTACCTCCCCGGAAATTGCCAAAGCTGCAACGCTGAGGGGCCGCGGCTACTCTTCCTGAACA
>DASTZC010000033.1 GCA_035764505.1 Candidatus Polarisedimenticolia bacterium | reverse complement strand
GCCGCGAAGGAGAACGCGCCCCGGCCACGCCGGAGGAGGAGGGGCGCGAGTACGGACGCGCGCTGCTGTTTTTCCTGGACCGTCTCGAAGAGAGATTTACGACGGAGGAGTCGCTCAAGCGCCTGCGCTTCTTCGTCGCCTGGGGCCATCGCTGGCTCCCCTTCGGGCATCACCTCTGGGCGCTGATGACCAAGGCGCATGACCTTCCCACGGCCCGCTCCTTCATCTGCCGCTTCTTCGAGTCCCCCCACACGATGGTGCCCCGCACGGCACTTTGAGCAATTCGCCCGCCCGATTCATTTCGGCCGCGCGCTGCCGTGGACCGCGATGGCGCCGACGACCAGCACCCAGAAGGGGAAGACACCGACGCCCGGAATGGCCTCCAGGATCAGCCCGGGCAGCAATGGCCAGCGCCAACCGAGCACGAGAAAGAGCAGCAGGGCTGTCAGAAAGTCGACCGGCCATTCGACGGGCGCTGCAAAGGTGGTGAATGCCGATATCGCGTCGGAGACGGCCGCAATGGCAAAAGCCAGATAGAGCTGTTTCCTGGTGAGGTCCGGAGGCCTGGCTGTCATTCCGAAAATCTCTCCCGGAAGCAAAGCTTCCACTTCAATTGCTTCCCGAACGAGTCTATCCGAATCGTGCCGGGCCAAGGGCTGCGCTCCGAGAGGCGTTGCCGGCGGTTCAAGCAATATACCTGGCTGAGCCTACCCCCGTCTGATTTGGGATGTTAGACTCGGCACACCCAGAGTGGATTTGTCCAGGCAGGGTCTCGGCCCGCAACTCGGCAGGATTCGAGCCGATTCGATGAGGCGGGTTGCGTGAGATGGTCCTTAAACAGTGGCGCCGCTGCGCAGGTCGCCATTCGACGCCATTGCACCGAACACGATTCTCGAAGGAGGCTCGCATGACACAGAATCGGTACTTCAAATGGTCCCTGCTCACGGTGATCGGCTTGATGGCGATCATGACCTTCGCCGTCTCGATCTCCGCTCCGTCCGCCGCCGCCACCGGCGACTACGCATCACGCAAAATGATCGGGAAGGCCCAGGCCATCCTGGTGCAGGAAGGCGATCTGGCGGAGGGCGCTTTCGAGGTGGGAGTGCTCGACGATTCCACCAGCTCCGCCCTGCGCACGTTTCAAAGCCGGCACAACATGCGCAGGACGGGAGTGCTGGACGATGAAACGCTGGCGCTGCTCACGAGCCACTTCGAGTCGGGCGATGCCGACGGCGACTATGTGACCGACGCCCTGGACAACTGTCCGGACACGATCCGGGGTGCCGAAGTGGACAGCCATGGCTGCCCCGTCGACGCCGACGGAGACGGCGTGGCAAACGGTCTCGACAGCTGTCCCGGCACACCGAAGGGGGCCGATGCGGATTCCAAGGGCTGCACGACGGATGCCGACGGGGATAGAGTCCCGGACGGCCTCGATCAGTGCGCCGACACGCCGCGATACGCCAGCGTCGACGGGAACGGCTGCCCGATCGATTCCGACGGGGACGGAGTATCCGACGGTCTGGACCGCTGCGCCAACACGCCTGCGGGCTCGCAGGTCGACGATCGGGGCTGCCCGGAGCAGGCCCAGTCGGCGAACATGTTCCAGCAAAGCAACAAGCTGGTCCTCGAGGGAGTCAATTTCGAGACCAACAGCGCCAAGCTGACCGAGGATTCCCAGTCGACGCTCGACCATGTCGCCTTTACGTTGAAGGACTGGTCGAAGGTGAGAGTGGAGATCGGCGGTCACACCGATTCGCAGGGCGACGACGAGCACAATATGGAGCTCTCCCAGGCCAGGGCCGACGCGGTGCGGGATTTCCTGGTCAGTCAGGGAGTCGACGCTTCGCGCCTCACCACGAGAGGCTACGGCGAGGCCGAGCCGATCGCCGACAACAAGAGCGCGAAGGGTCGAGCCAAGAACCGGCGGGTCGAGCTGACCAAGCTCGACTAGAAAGCGGGCTCAGGGTTCCAGGTCGGCAAGGCGGCAGATGAAACCCCATCCGCCGCCCAGCTCGCTGACGCCCAGCACCAGCTCGTTGGCGCCTTTCTTGAGAGGAAGGTAGACGACGTCGTTCTCCGGGTTGACGATGCCCAGGAACCCGGGATCGCGAAACCCCTGGGCGCTGCGGCCGCGATACAGAATCCGCCCGTTCAGGAAGACGCTGACGTCGTCGCTGTAGCCAATCAGGAGCTTCTTCACCTGGTCGCGGTCCGATTCGATGCGGGTCCGCGCATAGATCAGCTTCATGCCCGGCTGCGGCTCGAGGCGCTTCGAGAAGTCGCCCTGGAAGGTCACCTTCGGGTGCGGCGCCTCGCGATAGCGGTAGAGGACCACCAAGCCGGGGGGCTCGGCCTCCACATCCTGCCAGGAGATCTGGTTCGCTTCCGCGGCGGTGAGGGGCTGCTCCAGATTACGCTGGAGCGCATCATAGGAAGGTGACAGGCTCCAACGCACCAGCGTGCCCGGCGGCATCGGGGGGTTGTGCCGCTCCCAGGCAGCATCGGGCGTCACCCGCACCTCGAAATTCGAGAAGTAAGTCTCCCCGGTGAGCACGGCCAGGGCCAGCTGGCCTTTCTGCACGCCGCTCTTCAAATCGCTCATCTCCAGAACGGGCTTGCTCATGTCTTCGACAAAGAGCCTGCCCTGAGCCCCGGTCAGCTCCAGCCGCAAATGGAACCAGACATCTTTTGGAATGAGAACCGCCCCGGTGAAGCCGCTCCCGTTGTAGATCTGCCAGTTGAGTCCGGTGTTGAGGACCGGCGTGTACTGCAGGGCGTCGGGCAGCCCCGACTTGTGCTGGCGGAGATAGACCCACTCGGCGTTCCCTCCGTCGGAGGTGATGCGGAACTGAATGCCGAAGAAGCCGCGGCTTGCCGGGGTCGACACATCGACATCGATGACGCCGTCGCGCAGCTCGAAATCCTTCAGCACGGCCGCTCCGCCGTCCAGCCGAAGGCACTTGCGCCCTTGATGCTCGGCCACGACCGCCTGACCCTCGAGCTCCCATCGGGAGGACTCTGCGGGAACTGAGAGCTTCGACGGATTTTCGGAGCCGGCCGTGCCCAGGAGCAAAAGGGCCAACGCGCAGGGAATGAGACCTCGGACCATTGATCGCCTCGCTGCAGGATCCTACGGTCCGAACGCGGGATGGTTCAGGGAATCGTTTCAGCCGAGCGGAATGTCGCGGTGCGGAAGTCGAAGCGGGGAGTAGAGTCCCTCCCCGCGGAATAAAGCGGCCTGGGAAGCTGTGAAAGCTTGGCTTTCCCCTCTGCTTCCCAGGCCAGCCCTAGCGGGATGGGCCGCATCGCAAGGCCACAATGCGGCGCATCGCTGTGGGACGGAACTACTGACTACCTTTATAGCAGACAGGGTATCCGGATCCGGCACGAATGGCAGGGCCTCGAAATCGGGTGCGAAGGGGAAACCTCGAAGCTCGTTATCCGGAATATCCCGAGACGGCATGCGATTCACTTGCCGTATAATCACTCGACCCCTGAAAGCCCGCGAGGAACTGGAAAGTCGATGTCCAGCCCGAGTTTACAAAAAGCCCCTCTCTTCCAGACGGCCAGGTTCCGCGACCGGGACGAGCTGTCCGCCCTCATTCAGGGGGGGTCCTCCGAATTCATGCAAAAGGCTCCGGGCGCCTTCGCCGGGGAGTTCACGTTCGTGGGCCTGGACCACGGAATGATCCAGTTCGGCGATATCGACCTCCCCCACCTGGCGGGAGGCGTCTCCCAGAACAACTACTTCGGAGTGCTGTTCAACCTGTCGGCCGAGCCTGACTGGGTCTGGCGCGGCCAGAGCCTCGACCCGCACGCCCTTATCGCCATGGCCCCCCGCTCCGACATCCAGATGCTGATGCCGGCTCAGACGTCCTGGGCCTTCCTGTCGATGGAGTACGAGCCGCTGGGGCAGTCCCTCGTAGCCCTTACCGGCAGCGACGCGCCGCTGTTCGAGGAGGGATCGCGCCTGCTGGTGCCGACCGCCGATTCGCATCAGGCGCTGCGCACCCGGCTGGGTGCGGTGCTGGCCGCCGTCCGCCGCGACCCGACGCTGCTCGAGGTTCCCGAAGCCCGGAAAGGATTGGAGCAGTGGGTGATCACCTCCCTGGCCCGCGTCCTGGGCTCTTCCCTGCGCGTACGGCCGAGCCACCGGAGCTGGAACCGGGCGAGGGTGGCGCGGTCGGTCGAAGCCTTCCTGGATTCGGCCCCGATAGAGCAGATTTCCCTGTCGGATCTGTGTGCGGTGGCGGGAGTCAGCGAGAGGACGCTGCGTGACGTCTTCCAGGAGAACTACAGGATGAGTCCGTCCCAGTATTTGCGGATGCGGCGGCTGCATCAGGTGAGGCGGGCGCTGGGGCGGGCCAATGCCGATCTGCAGACGGTCCAGAGCGTGGCCAACCGCCACGGCATCTTCCACCTGGGACGCTTCGCGGCCGATTACCGCTCGCTGTTCAACGAATCCCCGGCGGAGACGCTGCGGCGGCCGCCCGGCCGCGACTGGGGCTCAGCCCCGACCACCTCGCACGGCAAGGCGCGCCGGAGCCTCCCCTTCCTGCCGCGGCCGAACTGAGCATTCCGGCTGGAGCTCAAGCCTGCAGCGGCGGGGTCTCTCCCGACAGCAGCCCCGCCAGGCCTGACGCGGAGAACTGCAGCCCCACCAGGAACGGTCCGAACTCACCGTACCAGGAGCTGGCTTCGTCGAAGCGCATCTCGTAGACCAGCTTCTTGAAGACCATCGGGTCGTCGGCGAACAGATCCACTCCCCATTCCCAGTCATCGAAGCCAATCGAGCCTGAAATGATCTGGGTGACCTGCTCGGCGTAGCGTCGGCCGATGAGGCCGTGCTCGCGCATCATCTCCGCGCGCCGCCGGATCCCTTCCGCATACCAGTTCTTCACCTCGCCGCGCTTCTTGTTCATTGGATAGAAGCAGACGTAGCGGCGCTTCGGGAAGGCGGGGACCAGGCGTCCTTTCATTCGCTCCCGCTGGCGCGACAGCTCCTCCGCCAGCGCCCGCTCGTGCTCGGGAGTGGCGGGCGCGATTCCTTTTTCCTCCAGCTCGGCGTGAATCTTGAGGGTCATCTCGTAGAGCCCCAGCTCCACCACCGACACATAGGAGCCGGCCGGCTCCAGGAACTCGCCCAGCCCCAAGCCTGCCACCGCCTGCTCCGCCTGGTGAATCGCCGGCAGATCGGGGCGGAAGTGAATCAGCATCAGATCGCACTTGTGTCCCAGCACCGCCACGCTGCAGGAAGGGCCCGCTTCGTTTTTCTCCATCTGCTCCAGCAGAAACGCCGCCTCGGCCGCCACCGCGGCGCGGCGGTCCTGCAGGAGCTTCTTCCACTCGGTCCAGCGGACACGGAACATCTGGTGCAGAAGAAAGTGCCCCTCCAAAGTCAGGGGCGCGGCGGAATCGGACAGCGTCATACCTTGAAGACCTCCCGGAGGATACGCACCGAGGCGGCATGGATCGCCACCGTGTCCTCCACGTTCACGGCGTAGCCGCCCGCCAGAGTCAGGTGCACGCGGGCTTTGTGCCTTCTCCCCGCCTCGAAGACGAGCCGGTCGCGCTTTTCGAGCCCTTCGCGCGTCAGATTGAGACCTCCCAGCTGGTCTTCCCCGAAAGGGTCGGCCCCGGCGATATAGAACAGGAGATCGGGCGTGAGCTTCTGCATGGCCGCGGCCAGCCCTTGCTCCAGCTTCTCCAGGTATTCGGCGTCGCCCGTCCCGTCGGCCAGGTCGATGTCGAGGCTGCTGGGAGGCTTGTGGAACGGGTAGTTGTGGAACTGATGAATCGACAGCGTGAAGACGTCGGGATCCTTCCTGAAGATCGCGGCCGTGCCGTTGCCGTGGTGCACGTCGCAATCGACCACCATCGCCCGATCGATCCTGCGATCTTTCTGCATCCTGCGGATCGCCACCGCCACGTCGTGGATCAGACAGAAGCCTTCGCCATGATCCGGGTAGGCGTGGTGGAAGCCGCCTCCCAGGTTGACCGCCGCCGACCTGGCGTCCAGCGCCAGCTTCGCCGCCAGGATCGAGCCTCCCGCGGCCAGGATGAAGGCGTCCACCAGCTCGCGCGAATAGGGGACCTCCTGCCGCATGATCTCGACCGGCGAGAAGGTCCCGGTCTTGAGCTTATGGATGTAGGAAGGGGCGTGCACCAGGAGGAGATCTTCATCGCTCGCCGGCGCGGGCTCTACCAGATCGGCCGGCGTGATGGTCCCGTCGGCGAGCAGCTTCTCTTTCACGCGGCGATACTTCACCGCCGGGAAGACATGCTCTCCCAGCTGCAGGAAGTAGGCATCGGAATAGACCACTTTCACGGGCTCTCTCCTGGGGTTGCGCCGCGATTATACCCGGCGCAGGCCCGCAAAAAGAAAAGCCCCGCGGGAGCGCGGCTCCCGCGGGGCTCGAGCTGATACCCGGGGTGCTACATCTGCCCTGTCGGGCGTCCCTGGTTCCGGTCCATCCCGGCCGCCAGCGCGGCGCTGGCTCTGGCCCGCGTCTCATCCAGATGCGCGCGGGTAATGGCGTCGACCTTTCCACCCGTGGCCAGGGCGGCGTCGCACCCCTTGCGGATCTCGGACAGTTCGGCCCGCGCCAGGGTGCGCGCGTCTTCCGGCGCCCCGGCCACGTCGCCCACGGCCAGATCCACCAGCTTCTCGAGGTGCATGCGCTGCAGGTTGCGGCGGAACGAGTTGACGTTCTCGCGCGTCTGCAGCTCGCTCCAGACCGCCTTGTGCATGCCGGTGAACATCTCACTCATGGTGAACAGGTCCTTGCTCTTCACGGCGGCCTTCGCTTCGACACCGTTGGCCTGCATCAGGCGCACCGTCTCCTTCTCCCCCGTGCGCGCCTCCATGTCGTTCAGGCGGCCCAGGTTGGTCGGGCTGTACATCCGGTTCATCGGGATCGACTGCAGGAGCGTGACGAGGGTGTGAATCGGGAAGTCGTTGCGCTCCACCTGCCACACCGTCCCCTGCAGATCGGGGAGCCGCTCCACCGCCAGCTTGTTGAGAAGCTGCGGCGAGATCTTCAGCGCGTCGGGCCCGAAGATCTCCTTGGTCAGGAAGTTCAGGGCCTCGCGCTGCTGCGCCGCCGGCACCGGCTCGTAGGGGACGCGCCCGCCCGGATCGCCGATGTGATCGCGGTTGTGGCGGATGCCGCCGATTGCCTTGGGAACGTTGAGCGCCGCGGGGAACATCTCGCCGACGGCCGCCCCGAACACGGAGCGCAGCTTCTGGTAGCGCGTTCCGGGCTCACCGAACTCCTTCTCCATGTCCGCCACCATCTCGCGGAAGATGTCGGCGTTGTTCTCGTAGTAGGCGAGGGTGTCGGTGCTGAGGTCCCACACGTTCACGCCCGGGTCCATGCCGCGCACCCCGGCGTTGTCCTCGTCGGTGCCGTAGGCCAGGCCAGGCTGTGCGACGCGTGAAGCGATCTTGTCCAGCTCCGGCTTCTCGGCCTCGGTCGAGCCGCCCGATACGGGCTTGTAGGCATACTCGATGGCCCACTTGTCATAGGGACCGACCGTCGATGCGAAGAATTGTCCTTGCTTCTTTCCCTTGGGCGCCAGGTTGACCGGGACATAGTCCATGACCGATCCGACGAGCCCCTGGCGCGCGGTGAGCTCGGCGTCCTGGATCTGATCGAATCCAAGGGTTGTGCTCGACTTGAAGTTGTGGCGCAGGCCCAGGGTGTGGCCGACCTCGTGCATGGTGATATAGACGAGGGCCTGGTTGACATACTCCAGCTCTTTGGCGGGGGTCATCTGGCCGCGGGCCGCCAGGACGTTGTAGCCGACCGCCATCTGCTGCATGAAGCCCTGGGCGAAATCGCAGTACCCCATGCCCGCGAAGGAGGTGTCGGGACGCGCCCCGGGAGGAGACCAGCGCGCCGGCTGCTGCGGCAGGGAGTCGGTCATCAGCGCCTCGAGCGAGAACGGACCCAGCATGTCGGTCCAGCCGGTGAGCGACTTGATCATCGCACCCTGTGCCGGCGTCGCGCCGGCGAAGGCGCGTCCGGTCGGAGCCGCGACCTCGACGTAATCCTGGTGGAAGTTGCGCACCAGGTCGGCGGAGAAGCGGATGTCGGCGTCGAAGATCTCGCCGGTGTAAGGGTTGATGCGCGAGGGGCCCTGCGCAAAGCCGGCGCCCGGCGCCACGATCCAGCGGATCGAGGCCCAGCGCACGTCGGCCGCGTCCCAGTCGGCGTCCGCCGGCTGGTCCTTCGCCTGGATGGCGTTCTTGAAGCCGGCCTGCTCGAAGGCGGCGTTCCAGGCCTCGATGCCGCGCTTCACCGCGTCGCGATACTCGGGCGGAATGGTGTTCTCGATGTAGTAGACGATCGGCTTCACCGGCTCGGAGAGGGCCGCGTTCGGGTCCTTCTTCTCGAGGCGCCAGCGCGTGACGTAGCGCACCGCCGGGGTATCGAGCGACTCGTCGGTGTAGTCGTCCATGACCGCCAGGAAGTGCCCGACCCGATCGTCGGCGAGGCGGGCGCGATAGCCGTCGGCCGGCAGCTTCGAAATCGAATAGTGGAACTTGATGAGCATGCTGCGCGGATCAGCGGCATAGACGGGGCGGATCTTGGCTTCCTGCGTCTTGAAGTTCAGGACCGTGTCGAAATCGAGGTTCTCCGGGTAGCCGCTCACCTTCGCGAAGCTGCTGCCGCCGCCGTCATACCCGTAGGGCGTGTCGAGGGTGTACTTGAGCGCCAGCGACATCCCCTCGAGGTCCTGGAGGAACAGGCTCGACATGTCGACCAGGATGCTCTTGCGCTCAGGGTGCGGCTGGCTCTCCACCTTGGCCTGCGACACGATCGCGTCGGGCGCGGCCAGCGCGGCCTGCGGCTTCAGCGCCGCCTTGTCGTCGATGCGGAAGTTGGGATTGATGTGGATGAGGCGCACCATCTTGCCGATGCGCTGGAACTGGACCGGGTACTCGGGCCACATGTCGGAAGGATAGAGGAAGCCCTGGCCTACCCCGGACACCAGCGTCGGATTGAGCAGGAAGGTTTTGTCGAGCTGATCGGGGGCGATCTCCAGCAAGTACTTCGCCTCGTCGTCCTTCACGTAGACGTTGAACAACCCCTTCACTTCGCGGGCATTCTTGGTCGCCTTCTCGAAGGTGGGCTCCTTGGCCTCCTCTTTTTCGTCCTTGGGGGCCCCTTCGGCCTTCTCCCCCTTCTTGTCCTTCTTCTTCTTGGAAGTCTCCTTCCCTTCTTCCGCGCGCTTCTCGGGGGAACCGGTCGCCGCCGCGAGCGCGGCGGGGGCTCCCGAGCCCAGGACGAAGACCGCCAAGAGCGCGGTGATTCCAGCACTTCGACCGAGACGGGTCAGGCTTTGGCTCATACTTCTCCTCCAGATTTGGGGGGTGCTCCGAAGGGTCTTGCGACCTTGACGGAAATAAGGATCGGAAACTGGTTATTCTTACGTGCTCCTCGGCCTTTAGTTTCCTCATGGTGGTGCGAAGCTTGTTGCTGTTTCCCTCTGGGGCTGCCGGGATTCTTGAATTGCACCTTATTCCCAGGGCCATCCAACTGAGAACAAATGACTAATTCGTCCAGCAGCAACAAGGTCCGCACCACCATGGATCCGGTGTGCGGGATGGTGGTGCAGCCGGAGACAGCCGCCGGCAGCCACCGGCACGGGGCCGAGACCTACTTTTTCTGCAGCGACTGGTGCCTGAAGAAGTTCCGTGAGGCGCCGGAAAGCTACCTGAGCGCCCTGTCCAGCGGAGCCGGATCGGCCGTTACGGCAGCGCGCCCGGCCCCAGCGGCGGCGGACGTAGGGGCAGGCTCCATTTACACCTGTCCGATGCACCCCGAAATCAGGAGGGCGGGACCCGGCTCCTGCCCCATTTGCGGCATGGCTCTCGAGCCACTCGCCCTGACGGCCCAGGAGCTACCGGATCCGGAGCTTGCCGGCATGCGCCGCCGTCTGGCGCTGGGAGCGGCGCTCACCTTTCCCCTTATCGTGCTGAGCATGGGCGGGATGATTCCTGGCCTGCTGCCCCACGGGCTGGTCGCCGGCTCCCTTGCCAATTTCATCCAGCTCACCCTGGCCACGCCGGTGGTTCTCTGGTGCGGATTCCCCTTCTTCGTCCGCGGCTGGCAATCGGTCGTGAACCGCAGCCTGAACATGTTCACCCTGATTGCCCTGGGAACCGGGGCCGCCTATCTCTCCAGTCTGGCGGCCACCCTGTCCCCTGACTGGTTTCCCGCATCATTTCGCGACGCGCACGGCCAGGTTCCGGTCTACTTCGAGGCCGCCGCGGTCATCACGGTCCTCGTCCTCCTCGGACAAGTCCTGGAGCTGCGGGCGCGCGGACGGACGCGCGACGCGGTGCGCGCGCTGTTGCGCCTCGCCCCGGCCCTGGCCCGGAGAATCCGCCCCGACGGCACGGAGGAAGAGATCCCGCTCGGCGCGGTAACACCCGGCGACCGGCTGCGGGTGCGGCCGGGCGAGCGCGTTCCGGTGGATGGTGTCGTGGTGGAGGGAGCCAGCGCCGTCGACCAGTCGATGATCACCGGCGAGCCGCTGCCGGTGGAAAAGCGCGTGGGAGATCCGGTCATCGGCGGCACGCTCAACGGCCTCGGCTGGATGATCCTGGCCGCGGAAAAGGTCGGAAGCGAGACGCTGCTGGCGCGCATCGTCCGGATGGTGTCCGAGGCGCAGCGCAGCCGTGCCCCGATCCAGCGCCTGGCCGACCGGGTGGCGGCCTGGTTCGTCCCGGCGGTGATCATCGTCGCCCTGCTCAGCTTTGTCGGCTGGGCGTGGCTCGGGCCCGAGCCGCGCGGCGCCCACGCCCTGCTGGCTGCCGTGGCGGTGCTGATCGTCGCCTGCCCCTGCGCTCTGGGGCTGGCGACGCCGATGTCGATCATGGTCGGGGTGGGCCACGGTGCAGCGGCCGGCATCCTGATCCGCGACGCCGAGGCTCTCGAGGTCCTCGGAGAGGTCGATACGATCGTCGTCGACAAGACGGGGACGCTCACCGAAGGGAAGCCGGCGCTGGCGGAGGTCATCGCGGCTTCCGGCGCCGGAGAGGACGAGGTGCTGCGCCTGGCCGCGGGACTGGAGATGGCCAGCGAGCACCCGCTGGCGGCGGCCATCATCCAGGGAGCGCGGCGGCGCCGTCTGCAGACCGCGCCCGCCGCCGATTTCCGCGCCTACCCGGGCCGAGGGATCGAGGGGAGGGTGGAAGGACGCCGGGTCGCCATCGGCACGGAGGAATTCCTGCGCTCGAACGGAGCCGATCCGGCACCGCTGTCGGAAGGCGCCGGGGCGCTGCGGCGGAAGGGACACACCGTGGTCCTGGTGGCGATCGACGGCGTGGCTGCCGGGGTTATCTCGATCGCCGATGCCATCCGCGAGTCGACGCGCCTGGCCCTGCACCGGCTGCGCGAGGACGGCGTGCGCCTGGTGATGGCCACGGGGGATCATCGCGCCACCGCCGAGGCGGTGGCCCGCGAGCTGGGGCTGCGGGACGTGCACGCCGGGCTGCTGCCGGATCAGAAGGCGGAGCTGGTGCGCTCGCTGCGCGCCGGGAAGCATCGGGTGGCTATGGCGGGGGACGGGATCAACGATGCGCCGGCCCTGGCCGCCGCCGACGTCGGAATCGCCCTGGGAACGGGATCCGACGTGGCCCTGGAAGCCGCGGGGGTGACGCTGGTGAAAGGAGACCTGCGAGGAATCGCGCGGGCCCGGCGCCTGAGCCGGGCCACGGTGCGCAACATCCGTCAGAACCTTTTCTTCGCTTTCTTCTACAACCTTCTCGGCGTCCCGGTCGCCGCGGGAATCTTCTACCCCTTTTTCGGGTGGCTCCTCAGCCCCATGATCGCCAGCGCCGCGATGAGCTTCAGCTCCGTATCGGTGATAGCCAATGCCCTGCGCTTGCGGCGTCTTGGGCTCTAAGGCCGTGCCTCCACCGGCGGCATCGTCAGCACACCCGGATCGTTGGAAAGCCCCATCATCCGGACCTGCCGCACCAGCGGCTGCAGCGCTTTCAATCCCTGCATCACCGCCGCCACCGCGGCTTCGTCGGGATCGTCATCGCGATCCTGGTCGAAGATCATCTCGAATGGAGACTTCTTGGGCGGGAAAACCTTGACCTTCACCGCTTCCTTCTCGGGGATCTTGGCGGCCTCCCGGGCCAGCTTCATCGCCTCCGGATAGCCTCCCAGCTCGTCCACCAGCCCGAGACCCTTGGCATCTTCGCCGGTCCAGATGCGTCCCTTCGCGATTTGCAGAACTTTGTCCTTCGGGAGCTTCCTTCCCTCGGCCACCTTCGAGGTGAAGTCGACGTAGACGCGGTCGAGCCAGGCCTGGAAGCGGGACCACTGCTCCGGCGAGTAGTCGTGCGTGCCGGTCCAGAAGGTGGAGTTCTGGCTGGAGTGGACCTCGTCCCACGACAGCCCGATCTTGTCCCAGAACTCGTTGGTGAGCATCTTGCCGCCGAGAACGCCGATGGAGGCGGTGATCGTCCCCGGCTGCGCCACGATCTTGTCGGCCGACATGGCGACGAAGTAGCCGCCCGAGCCCGCCAGGTTCCCCATCGTCACGATGACCGGCTTGCCGGCCTTGCGCGCCCGCACCGTCTCGCGCCAGATCGTGTCGGAGGCGACGTAGGAGCCGCCGGGCGAGTCGACCCGGAAGATGATGGCCTTCACGGAGGAGTCCTTCACCGCCTGCCGGAAGGCGGCGGAGACGCGGCGGCTGCCCATCACTTCTTCGCCGGAGATGGGGCTGTAGCCCCCCTCGCCGCGGGCCACCGCTCCCAGACCGTAGATCAGGGCAATCGTCTTGCCCTGCCCGCCGGCCATCTTGGTGGTGCGCTTGCGGTAGTCGTTCACGTTCAGGAAATTGATCCCGTCCCCCAGCTTCTTCTTGACGTGGGCCATGACTTCGTCGCGATAGGCCATTCCGTCCACCAGCCCGGCATCCTGGGCCTCTTTCCCCAGGAAGGGGCCGCGGTCGATGAGCGACCGGACCTGCGCCTCGGTCAGATGCCGCCCCTCGGAAATCCCGCGGGCGATCTGCGAGAACCAGGAGCTCATCAGCTTTTCCATCGCTTCCTTGAAGTAGGGGTCGTACTTCTTGTCGGTGTAGAAGTTCATCGCGTTCTTGTATTCGTAGCGATGATCCATGCGCGGCTTCAATCCCAGCTTGTCGAGCGTGCCGCGCGCGAACGGGCTCTCCAGGATGACGCCGGTGAGCCCCACGTCGCCGGAAGGCTGCAGATAGATCTCGTCGAATGCGGTGGCCAGATAGTAGGAACCTCCCCCCGGGCTGAACTCCCCGAAGGTCTCGGAATAGGCAATCGCCGGCTTCTTGCTGGCACGGAAGGCGGTGACGGCATCGCGCAGCTCCTGGAGCTGGGCCATTCCCAACGGCGCGGCGCCGACCCGCGCCACGAGCCCGACGACCCGATCGTCCTTGCCGGCGCGATCCAGCGTCTCGACCAACCCCCGCATCGTCATCGCATCTTTCATCAGCACGGCGGCGATGGGGTCCTCCGGCACGTCCTCGACGATCTCCTTCTCGAAATCCAGCTCGAGGACGGTCTTCTGCGAAACGCTTCCCTTCCCCGCCTTGACCAGAGCGAAGACGAGGACGCCGAGGACGAGGACGAAGACCACCAGTCCTCCCACGACCGCCAGCAATCTGAGCAGCACTTTACCCATGGAACCAACCCCCCCTGGGATGGTGATTTCGACGCGACCTTCCGCCGGCGGCCCCCCCGGACTGCTGCGGAAAGCGTACCCGTCCCCCACGAAAGCCACGGGATCATACGCAAGAAATGGGCCCGGGTTCTACCCGGCCCCGCGCGGCCTGCGGACGGCTGGGGTAGACTAAGGAGTCCGCGGCGCGCCTCCGGGCGCCCTCCGGGCCGCATCAACCTTTCTTTCAACCCGCGACACGGCTGAGGGGGTCTCCCCATGAAATTGTCCAGGATGCTTCTGCTCCTCCCGCTGATCCTGGGCGGGACGGGCTGCAACGACGAAGGCGACACCATCATCGTGAACCCCGACTGCGGCGTCATCCGCACCGACCTGCTTGGGACCTACAGCGTCACCTTCAATCCGGTGGTCGCCGATTTCTTCAATTGCTCCGACCCTTCTTTCAACGGACAGACAGTGACGGTTACCTCGCAGCAGATCAACTTCAACTCGGTGCAGGTCTTCGCTTCGGGTCTGAACGTTGGGTTCACGTTCAACAGCATCACCAGCCCCCAGAGCATCTTCGGCAACGTCGAGGCCGACACCTGCGGGACCAGCTTCTCAGTCCTCGACAACGAGGGGGTCTATCTTCAATGCTTCGGCACCTTCGACAGGAGCACGGGGCTGGTCCAGGCGGCGTGCGACTCCGCCGCGGTGCTCGAGACCCCGGTCACCGATCCTCCCGTGATCTTGTCCGACTGCGACGTCGACCCGATCCTCCAGGTAACGCTGGCCATCAACTGAGATGAAAGGATTCGAAAGGACCCCTCCCGAGCTGCGCTGGATCCTGCGGCGGCGGATCGACCGGCTCGGGCTGAAGCTGGAGGGCTCCCCTGTGGAGCGCTTCGTCCTCCAGCTGCAGCGGGAGCTGCGCCGCAAGGGGATCACCCGCTTCCAGGCGGTCTGCTACCTGACGGATGAGTGGGGCTGTCCCGACCGCGAGCCGATCATCGGCATCCCCTTCTACCTGGCCAATCCGAAGCTGGCGATCCTGGAAAAGAAGATGAACGACCTGGAGGATTCCCGCAAGATCATGAAGTACCTGCGCCACGAGGCGGGCCATGCCTTCAACTATGCCTACCGCCTGTTCACGACGCCGCGCTGGCGCCAGCTGTTCGGCCCCTTTCGGCGCCCCTACCGCGAGGACTACCGGCCGCTCCCCTTCTCGCGGCGCTACGTGCGCCACCTGGAAGGGTGGTACGCGCAGAAGCATCCCGATGAGGACTTCTCCGAAACCTTCGCCGTCTGGCTGACACCCACGTCGCGCTGGCGTCAGCGCTACCGCGGCTGGCCGGCCATGCGCAAGCTGCTCTACGTCGACGGCGTCGTCCGGCGGCTGGGGACGCGGCCGCCGCTGGTGGACCAGGGGCGCACCGACGTGACGGTCTCGGAAATGAGGGAGACGGTGCGGGATTTCTACCGCCGGATGGCAAGGCAGAACCGAGCAAAGGTAAAGCTGGCGCTGGAAGGGGACCTCTCGGACATCTTTCCGCGCCGCGGTGCCGCCTCCGACGGCCTGGTCCCCGCCGCCCGGATCCTCCAGCCCCGCCGGGCCGAGATCATCGACAAGATCGCCACCTGGACGGGCGTGCGCCCCGAGATGGTGCGGGCGCTGATGGAGACCATCCTGCGGCACTGCCGTGAGAAGAAGCTGATGGCGGTGCGGCGGCGCGAGGACACCTACCTGGTGGAGCTGACCGCCTATGCCACCGCGCTGGCGATGAACTACCTCGAGCGGGGGCGTTTCGTATTAAAGTAACGGGCCTCGTCGGGCCCTCCAGCCAAGGAATCTATGGCCAAGCTGCGTGTCGCGATCCTGTACGACATCTGGTACGAGGAAGAGGAAGAGACTTCCGAAGAGGCGAAGCCCGTCCGCCGGAAGCGCAAGCCCGACAAGGAGGACCGCCAGGAGATCCACGAGGCGCTCCGCGAGTCCGGGCATTCCCCTTTCTACGTCACCGTGGACGGCACGCGCGAGTCGCTGGCCAACCTGACCAAGACGGAGTGCGATCTCGTCTTCAACCTCACCGCCTCGTGGGCCGGCGACGACACCAAGGATGTCCACCTGGCCGCCTATCTCGACCTGTGCGGCTTCAAGTACACCGGCACGGGACCTTTCGGGATCCACCTGTCGCAGAACAAGACACTGGCCAAGAAGATCTTCGCCTTCCACGGCATCCGCACCCCTTATTTCGCCACGGTTTACCGCGGACGGCTCGACTGGGCGCACGAAGACCTCTCCTTCCCGGTCATCGTGAAGCCGGCGCGCGAGGACGGCTCGATCGGCATCGAGTTCAACGCCGTCGTCAGCTCGATCCGCGAGCTGATGGAGCGGATCGACTGGCTGCACGCCAACTTCGACTCGCCCGTCCTGATC
>DASTZC010000032.1 GCA_035764505.1 Candidatus Polarisedimenticolia bacterium | reverse complement strand
TTACCTGCTTCAGGAAGGATCGGGCAGCGCCCGTGCCGCGCCGGCCGGCGCGGCCTGGAGGAAGAAGTAGTGGCGCGCGCGTCAGTCGCGCGGCGAAGCGTCCTGGCTTTGGGCCGACAGCGTCATGCTGCGGCCCGGCAGTCCTAGGACCGAGATCGCCACGATGCGGTAGAAGTAGAGGTGGCGGGGCTGGACCGAGGAGTCCTGATAGAGATAGTCGGTCTCCTCGAGGGTGTCGGCCCCGCTCGGAAGCGGCATCTCGTTCAACCGGACGAAGGGGCCGTCAGGCTGCGTGGCGCGGTAGACGTTCCATCCGAGCACGTCGGTCTCGCGCGAAGTCGCCCACTGCAGGGTGATCCCGCCCGGCGACGGCAAGGCGCTGAAAGAGGCGAGATCGAAAGGATAGAGAGGATCGATCTGGGCGGAGTAGCGGAAGCGCACCGGCGCTCCTTCCAGCGCCGCGTGGCGCACGATCATCACCGCCTCCTTCACGTCCTGCCAGGGAATGCCCGCCTCGGCATGTCCGCGCGCATCGAAGCTCAGCTCCACGCGGTGCGGCCGGGCGGCGCCGAACGGCTCGACGATCAGGTCCACCTCGAGCGGCGAGGGGAGCTCGGCGTCCAGGCGGATGCGCAGTCCTCCGCGGCTGCCGTCTCCCGGGAACCTCACGATCGAGGCGCCGAGCGGCTCCAGCGATTCCATCCCGGCCGATTCGGCGGGGAAGGCGGCGTGCGATACGGGCTCGAGCGCCGGATAGAGGGCTCCGAGCAGGAAGTGATCGCCGTCGTCGCGGTTGCCGGTGAACAGCGACCAGCGGGTGAAATCGGCGTACGACTCGACCAGACTTCCCTGGCCGCTGCGGCGCAGCACTTCGTCCATCAGCGGGAGCAGCGGCTCCGAGGAGCGCAGCGAGAGCTCCGTCCAGATTTGCCGGATTCCCTCGCCCCGATCCTCGCGGCGATCGGCGAGGAAGGAGGCCCACAGGGAATTACCCGCCGCCAGGAGCAGCGAGTCGGTGGCCAGCGAGACGTCCATATGCTCCAGCCGGTGCGCCATCGGCGCGCGCTGCGGCGTCGGATTGCCGGTCACCTGCATCTCCATCCACGCGGCCGTCGCCTCGGTCCACCAGATCGGGGCCTTCGTCGAGAGGCCGAGCAGGGCGGCATGGGCCACCTGGTGCGCCACCGCCGAGGCCAGCGCATCCCCCTCCAGCTGGGCGTCGAGCACCAGGTGGCTGGAAGCGTCGTCCTGCGGCGTGGAGGTGATGTCGCGGTCCGAAATCGTGAAGCCGTCGCGCGCTTCTCCCAGATCCACCAGGTAGACATCGTAGCGTCCGACTCCCGACGCGGGGGCGGGCCATCCCAGCTTATCGACCAGGATCGCCTCGGAGAGCTCCAGAGTCGCTTCGACCTGATCGACGCGATCGGGCACGCCGTTCGAGTCGCGGTCGGCGGAGGCGAAGCCGGGATCGTCCAGATCGAAGTGGATCGTGTAGCGGCCGTTGCGCGTGACACGCGCGCCGTCGCGATTGATGGCGGGACGCTGGCTCAGCTGTCGCAGCGCCTCGCGAGCCGGCTCGCCCAGGTTCTCGCGGTGCCTTCTCAGATCCTGGAGAATCGGGGAGATGCAAGGAGTCGGAAGCGTCTTTCCGTCCAGCACGGTGTTCAAGGCGCGCGCCAGGCCGTCCGGTTTGCGCGGCGCCACTGCCACCGGGTAGAAGGCCGTGTTCTTGTAGAAGTCGGAGGTTTTCAGGTCGGCGTCGGCCGAGCCGGCGCCCGCCGGGAGCCAGGAAAGAATGGAAATTGTGAGCGCGCTGGCGAGGACACACGAAACTGGCAAGCGCATCCGGTAGCTCCTGACCCCCTTTGGGGAAACGCTGTAAATATAAAACGGGATTGATGTTGGGTCAAGGAAAGCCTGCATCCCGCAAGAAAACTCCCCGCACTGGCCCGGCGCCCGGACTCGCGGCGAAAGGCATTATCTCTCAAGAGGTTAGACAGACCTCCGAGAAAAGCCGGCTGGCCTGGGGAATTGCGGCGGCTCTCGTTCTCGCCTTTCTCGCCCAGGGTCTCGGGTTCCTGCGAGCCAATTCCCAGACCAGCGACGAAGCGGTCCATCTATCCGCCGGCTACTCCTACCTGGAGCGCGCCGATTTCAGGCTCAACCCCGAGCACCCGCCTCTGATCAAAGAGTTGTGCGCGCTCTCCGTCCTGCTTTCCTACGGGTTACCTTTCCAGCCCAACGAGCGCCTGTGGCAGGCCTCCGAGGAATGGCGGATCGGACGCGATTTCCTGTATCGGGCACCTGTGTCCTGGGAGAGTATTCTCTTCGCCGCGCGGCTTCCCAATCTTTTTCTCGGCGTGCTCCTCGTG
>DASTZC010000031.1 GCA_035764505.1 Candidatus Polarisedimenticolia bacterium | reverse complement strand
GAACGGGAGTCCCAGGACGACCATCACGAAGGAAACGAAGGGCATCGCCACCTTTTCATGCAGGTCCACCATCAGCTCCTGGACCGAGTAGCCTCGCCGGCGCAGGTCCTCGATGAATTCCCGCAGCTGCGTATAGCTCATCTGGTCAGGGGTTCGTGTGTCCCCCATGAAGCGGCTCGGATTGATCGGTAAGGGATAAGCCTTCTCCTTGAACTCGTCGAAGGAGGTGATGTGACCCCCCTCATCGAAGCCGCGCTCCCAGCCGCTGCGCAGCATCCACGACCCATCCACGAATTGGGCTTCGCGCGCATAGACCCGGGACAGCACCTGATAGGTCTCCGGATCCAGGCGCAGGATGCTGAATCCCTGGAACACCCCTTCCGTGGTGAGCGGCACCAGGCCGGGAGAGGTCTTCTGGAAGCTGCGGTACGAATAGAAAACTCCGTCGGTCCCCTGCACCCAGCGCTTTTGGGGCTGGGAATAGCTGCGGCTGACCTTGCCGCGAATCTGGTCGCGCAGCTGGCTGGCGCGCTGATTCGAGAAAGGCATGACGTAGCCTTGCAGGCCGAAGGCGAAAGTTGAGACCACGATCGTGGCGCCGAGGACGGGGAGCGAGATGCGGTAAAGGCTCAGCCCGCCTGCCTTCATGGCGGTGATCTCGTTGAACCGGGAAAGCACGCCGAAGGCCAGCAGGGTCGAGACGAGGCAGGCCACCGGCAGTATCTGACCGATGATCCACGGAGATCGATACTTGAAGAAATTCAGGACCAGTGTCCCGGGGACACGGCTGTTGATCACGTCGTCGATCAGCTCGCGGAAGTCGACCACCAGAAAGATGACGTAGATCGATAGCCCGGTCATGAGGAGGAACCTGAGATAGCTGCGCAGGACGTATCGGTCGAGCAGCGTGGAGAAGGCAGGACCCCCCGAGTATTTCCGCCGCGGTTCCGGGTCGATTGGCTCCGTACCGCCCTCCGTCCCACCGGATCCTCTCCGCTTCAGGACCCCGGCCACTGCCACTCGCACTTTTCGTCCGGCGGCGTAGCTTCGACCAATCCATCCGCTTCCTTCCATCCCCGTTTCCTGCTTCTCTTTGCGCCGCAGCAGCAGGACTCCGAAGATGACGAACACCAGGTTTCCGGTCCACAGCGCCACGAGGGGAGGAAGCTTGTTTTCGGTGGCCAGCTGCTCACCGGTCGTCAGAATGAGCCAGTAGACCAGCACGACTCCCAGGCTGATCGCGATGCCGGAGGATTTTCCGCCCCGGCGGTTGTAGATGCCGAGCGGGAAGCCGACGAAGCTGAACACCAGGCAGGCGACCGGCAAGGCGAAGCGCTCATGCCACACCACATCGATTGACGCTCTCAGCCGGTCCCGCGTCGGGATGTGCTCGAGAGCGCCGGCCTTGGCCCATGACTCCCTGAGCTCCTGCAGCGATTGCTCCCGATAGTTCTTCTGCTGGGGCTCTTTCAAGAGGCGGGTCCTGAGCTTGAACCCGCTGTCGGGCTCACGTAGGGCCATTTGTCGATCGGCTCCGTAAACCTGGTAGTCGAGGGGATCGGACGGATTGGTTCGGTGCGTCACGCCATCCTCGAGAAACAGCCGCAACCTCCCGGTGCCCGTGTCGTAATCGAGGCGACCCCGGCGCGCGGTGGTCAGCAGGTCCCGCCCCTGCGGATCGGACTGCGACAGGATGACCCGCTCCAGGCTGCTCCCGCCGCTATAGACCTTGTCGGCGTAAAGCAGCATTCCCGGAATCTCTTCGAAGAGGGTGCGCGACTTCAGCTCTTTGCGGAGGTCGGATTTAAGGACGAGGCGTGATCCGAGGCGATGGCGCAGATAATCGGCCTCCGGCTCGATCCATATGAGCAGCGAGCTGCAAATCGCCCATCCCACCAGGCCCAGGGTCATGACCGGAATCACGACCTTCCAGTAGCCAATCCCGCAGGCCCGCATGGCGATGATCTCGCTGTCGGCGGAGAGCCGGCCTACTCCGATGAGCACACCGAGAAGCACCGACATCGGAATGGTCAGAGTCAGGAACTGCGGCAAGGAAAGAGCCAGGATCTTGAGGACCGCGGTGATCGGCAAGTCCTTCTTGATGGCGAATTCCGCCACGTCGAAGATAGCGTTCATCAGGAGGACGAAGGTGTAGATGAGCAGACCCAAAACGGTCGGAGAGGCAAGATCCCGGAAGATGTAGCGATACAGTCGGAACATTAAGCCCCCTCAGGCGCTGTCATGGTAGGAGCGGCCCGGCCCTGAGTCAAGGCATCAGAAAGAGGTAAATCGCCAGGAAAATCAGGCTCTTTTGCGTTCCGACCCGGGATCCCGAGAATGTCCGATAAGAAATCTTATGTAAACTAAATGGTCGGTCAGGCCGCCCAGGAATTCCAGGGTTGCCTCTTCGCTCGAGCCTGCCCAGGCGCCGATGGAATGCCACCCCGTGAGACCCATCAAATGGAACAATCCAGGGACGTCCTCACGACATGTGTGCCTTCGCCTGCCCGGACTGCCGACCTACCCACACGATGCCCGCTGCAACCCCGGTGCGCTCCTTCCAGGCCCGGCCTCCTGACCTCGCAACGAGGCTGCAACTCGATGCATCTACCGTCTTGCTGTCGTTACTTAGGTCTATTTGAAAATGTCGGCCGGCCGACATTTCGCTCGATGACGCGGCTAGCTTTCGAAAACTTCTACGCAAGTTCGACAAGATCTTCCTCACCACCGATCGACATCGAATCAATGAGAATTCATCGCCCCATGCTCCATGTCCCGTGATCCGCCACGTGCGGTTCGTCTGTCATGCACCCGGGTAACGAAAACATTATTCACTCCTAACAGAATCCAAGATTCGTCTACGGCTACCTGATGGAGGCCTTCTTCTCCATGCCCCTCCACCTCCGCCTCCGGCAGGATCGTCCGCATCTCGAAGATCGAGCAACCAGCCGATCATCGGCAGGAACCGGATGAACAGGAACAGCAGCATAAGGAACAGCCCGATCGCCCTTAAGCGCAAAGATCATGAGAATTCCTTCGTGCTAGATCATTCTCAAGAAACCTCAAGGTCTCAACCGAAGTGAGCTCACGTGAACCGACACAAGTTCCACGCTCCAATTTCGCCTCCGAGCAGCCCGAACATCAGGCGTCGCAGCGAAGTGGATTGTTTCTTGACCAGGACGTCGGAGAATCTGCTCTTAGGAAGCTCAGATGGAGCTGGAGCTTGCGCTCCAGCCCGATTGCATCAACGAATTGGTGGATGGATTTATTGCGGGCGGCCGTGCCTAGTTGGCTTCGGCCTCGAGGTTCTGAAGGAGCTCGCGCAGCGTGTGAATGATTTCGTCCCGGGAAACTTCTGATTTGCTGAACCTGAGGCTGAAAGCGAAGCGACGGTCCTGTGCCCGATACCGGAACACGAAGTGCTTCGGCCTCCCCCGCTTTCCTTCCTCGGTCGACGGGTTCTTCAGCTTGCGCACGTCCTCCCGGGTCAGGTTCTGAGTCCGAATCTGCTCTGCAAGAGCCAGCATCGTGTCCACGTCAGGTTGATGGGCGATCGCGAGAAGATGCGATCGCGAGCTGATACCGTATTCCTGGCAATACTCCATCACCTCCTCGGGAATCTGGGTCAGGCTCAGGATCTCGGTGATTGCCGAGCGCGACTTTGCGAGCCGGCGCGAAACCTCTTCGTGGGTGTAGAGGAACCGGTCGATCAGCTGTTTGATGCCATGCGCTTCTTCGAAAGCGCTCAGGTCTCTGCGCTGCAAATTCTCGATCAGGGAGATCTCCAGCGTTCCTTTGTCGTCCACCTCCAGCTCGATGCACGGGATCTGCGTCAGGCCAGCCTCGCGCGAGGCGCGGTACCGGCGCTCTCCGGCGATTATCCGGAAGCGCGGTCCGTTGCGACGCACCAGGATCGGCTCGAGCACTCCCTTCTCCTTGATCGAGGCAACCAGGTCCTTCAAGTCTCCCATCTGCCGTCGGGGCTGGTCCGGAATCGTGTCGATCTGCTCGAGGGAGATCATCCTTCCGATGGGAGCCAGGGCTCCCCGGCTCAGGCTGTCGACGAAGTGGTGGTCATGGCGCATGCGTTTCTCGAGAGGCAGACCGCGATTCTTGCTGTTAGACACGTCCGATGACCTCTTCAGAAAGCCGGTAATATTCCAACGCGCCGGTCGAATTAGGAGAATAAGTGAAGATCGATTCCTTGTAAGCGGGACTTTCCTCGAGCCGCACGCTGCGGCTGATGATCGTCTTGAACACTTTGTTCCCGAAGACTTCCTTGATGTGGCTCTTGATATCCCTTCCGAGGACCGTGCGCTTGTCGTGCAGCGTGATGACCACGCCGAGGAACTCCAGCCCCGGGTTCGGGCGGGCCTTGATCTTCTCCACCGTCTCCAGAAGATCGTCTGTCCCCTCGAGCGCGAAGTAGGAGGACTGGATCGGTACGAGCAGGTGGCTCGCCGCCACCAGGGCGTTCACCGTCAGCAGCCCCAACGTCGGCGGACAATCGATGATGACGTAGTCATACTGCTTCTGCACCGATGCGATCCGATCCTTCATGCGGAAGTGACTGTCCAGCTCCCCAATCATCTTGCTCTCGAATTTCGCGAGCGTGATGCGCGATGGAACTACCTCGAGGTTCGCCGTCTGCGTCGGATGGATGGCCTCCTTGAGGCTCAATCCCGGCTCCGTCAAGGCCTCGTACACCGTCGTGCCGATTTGCTGGTGATCGACGAAACAGAGAGTGCAGTTCCCCTGGGGATCGAGATCTATCAGGAGCGTCTTATATTTCTTGTGAGCCAGGGCTGCTGCGAGATTGATGGCGGTGGTGGTCTTCCCGACTCCGCCCTTCTGATTGGCGATGGCCAGAATCATCCAGGAGATCCGCCTACGGGTTGTGGGATGCAGCTTGGTGGAATTGGAGCGAGAGAGCTATAACTTGTTATTTATCAATAACTTACGCAGCGAACGCCTGCGGCTACATCTCGTACTTGCCGAGCTCCTCCGGGTCCAGGTTCTCCAGCCATTTGCGGATCCGCTCCGACTCTCCTGCGTCCTTGGTGAGCTCTGCGTTCTTCGCCTTCTCGATCACCTCGCTCTCCACGAAGATGGGAGACTCGGTCCGCAGCGCGAGCGCGATCGCATCCGAGGGCCGCGAGTCGATCGACAACTGTCGGTCGCCGTGCCGCAGGTAGACCAGCGCGTAGAACGTGTTGTCCTTGAGCTCGGTGATCACGATCTTCTCCACCGAGGCCTGCATGCCGGTCAGGATGTTCTTGAGGAGATCATGGGTCATGGGCCTGGGGGTCGCGATTTTCTCGATCTGGAGGGCGATGGCATTGGCTTCGAAGATGCCGACCCAAATCGGAAGCACGGCGCTCGTCTTCGGATCGCGGAGAATGATGATCGGCATGTTGCTGATAGGGTCGATCATCAGACCCTTAATCTTCATTTCCACTTCCACGGTCTCTCCTGAAATTGCGCCCCACTTATAACCTTCAACTACGGGCAAGTCAAGACCCGGCGACGCGGATCCGGCGTGCTTCCAGGGAGTTGGGCCCCGCCGCCGTGATCCGGACCTGCACGGTGGAGCCGATCCAGGACTCTTCGCCCTCGAAGTTCACGACCCGGTTCGCCCCGGTGCGGCCTTTCAGCTTGCCCCCCATGCGCGACACCCCGTCCACGAGCACGTCCGCCTCGCTTCCGACATGAAGCCGGTTGCGCCGCAGCTGGATTTCCTGCTGCATCGCCTGCAGCTCCGCCAGGCGAGCGTTCTTCTCCGCGAACGACAGGCTCTCCTGCTCCTGGGCGGCGTCCGTTCCGGGCCGCGGCGAGTAGAGAAAAGAGTAGACCTGGTCGAACTCCACCTCGCGCAGCAGGGAAAGGCTTTCCTCGAACTCGGCGCGCGATTCCCCCGGATAGCCGACGATGATGTCGGTGGAAAGACCGAGGTCCGGAATCCATCGCCGCAGCGTCTCGATCCGGTCGAGGTAGCGCCGGCGGGTGTAGCCGCGGCGCATCCGCTCGAGGACCGCGTCGGAGCCCGATTGGGACGGCAGGTGCAGCGCGTGGCAGACGCTCGGGCACTCCGCCATGGCGCGAATGATGGCGGTGCTGAGATGGGCCGGGTGGGAGGTGGTGAAGCGCAGACGTTTTATCCCCTCCAGGGGCTGCAGAAGACGCAGCAGACCATCCAGGTGAAAGGAGCCGTCACGATAGGCATTGACGTTCTGGCCCAGCAGCTCGATCTCCACGAAGCCGGCCTGCTCCAGCGCGGCCGCCTCTTCCAGGACCTGGCTCACCGGCTTGCTGACTTCCCTGCCGCGGGTCGTCGGCACGATGCAGTAGGTGCAGGTCTTGTTGCATCCTTCCATGATGGTCAGATAAGCGCGAGGCCCCACAGCGCGACGTGCTCGCGCGCCGTCGAAGCGGATGCTGTCGTCGCGCACGGCGAGGTCGGCGAGCCGGGGGCGCCGGCGCTGCGCCGCTTCCCTCAAGAGGGCAGGAAGAGACTCGATGGCCCGCGGGCCGAGGATGAAATCGACCAAATCGCTGCGCCGGAACAGCCGCTCCCCTTCCTGCTGGGCGACGCAGCCGCACAGCCCGATGATGAGATCGGGGCGTTGCTCCCGCAGCGGCCGCAGCGCCCCGAGGTGCGAGAAGACCTTCTCCGCCGCCTTCTCCCGGATGCTGCAGGTGTTCAGTAGCAGCACGTCGGCGTCGGGCAGTCGGCCGGCCGGCACGCAGCCCTGCTCCTCGAGGATTCCGGCAAGCTTCTCGGAATCGTGGAAATTCATCTGGCATCCCCAGGTCTGGATGAAGTAGCGCATCGGCCTAGGATGCCTTCCGGCGCAGGGTCCGAGCCGGCTTCGAGCCGGGCTTCAGCGGCCGGCGGAGCTGCGTGCGGACTTTCTGGAAGGTGTCCTGCAGCAGCTCGGGAGTGACGCGCGTCGAGCCCACCACCGTCATGAAGTTGGTGTCCCCTTTCCACCGCGGCACGAGATGGAGATGGAAATGACCCAGGATGCCGGCCCCGGCGCTCTCTCCCAGGTTCATCCCCAGGTTCAGCCCGTCCATGCGATAGATGCGCCGGAGCGCGCGCTCGCAGCGCGCCGCCAGCATCATCATCTCGCGCAGCTGGGCCGGCGAGCTCCGCGCCAGGCTCGACAGGTGCTCGTTCGGGGCAATCATCAGATGCCCGCTGTTGTAGGGATAGCGGTTCAGGATGACGAAGTTGTAGCGGCCGCGGTGTACCACCAGCTCGGAGCGGTCGTCCCTGGAGTCACGCGCCTTGCAGAACACACAGCGCCGGCTGCGCCCGCCGCCGGCGAGATAGGCGTAGCGCCAGGGCGTGAACAGGTTGCGCATCGGAGCGGATCAGGGCTCGGGCTGGGAGTCGGAGTTGATCAGCTCCTTGAGCTCCTTGCCGGGCTTGAAGTACGGAATCTTCTTCGCCGGGACGTCGACCTTGTCGCCTGTCTTCGGGTTCCTCCCCTGGCGGGAGCGCCGCTGCCGAATCCTGAAGCTTCCGAATCCCCGCAGCTCGATCTTCTCGTCCTTCTGCAGGGCCTCGATGATCGAGTCGAAGACGGTGTTCACGATCACCTCGGAGTGCTTCTTGGTGAGCTCGGCGACGCGGGCTACCTCCTCGACAAGCTCCGCCTTGGTCATGGCCTGGGGCCCCTCCTCGCGGCGATTCATCGTCCGATCAGTTGTCGTCGCCATCGGCGTTGTCGGAATTCTCCGCCTCCAGGAATTGGGAGTTCCGCAGGGCATCTCCCAGTGTGCTGCCCGAGTCCTGAGCCGAGCGCTCCTGATACGCGCGCAGCTCTTCGGCGGTCAGATCCTGCGCGACCGCCTTCAGAGACAGGCCGATCTTCTGCTCGGCGGGCTCCATCTTGATGATTTTCGCCTTGACCACGTCACCGACCGAGAGGACGTCCTTCGGCTGCTCGACCCGCTCCTCCGAGAGCTCGGAGACGTGGATGAGCCCTTCGATCCCATCCTCGATCTCCAGGAAGGCGCCGAAGTCGGTCAGCCGGACCACCTTGCCGGTGACCACGTCGTTCACCGAGCGCAGGCGGAAGAACTCGTCCCAGATGTTCGGCGACAACTGCTTGATGCCGAGGGAAAGCCGCTGGTTCTCGGAATCGATCTTGAGGATCACCGCCTCGACCGTGTCCCCCTTCTTGAGCATCTCGGAAGGATGCCGCAGGCGCCGGGTCCATGAGAGATCGGAGATGTGCACCAGGCCGTCGATCCCTTCTTCCACCTCGACGAAAGCGCCGAAGTCGGTGAGGTTGCGGACCTTGCCCGTGATCTTGTCGCCAACGTGGTACTTGTCGGCAATGACGTCCCAGGGATTGGGCTCGGTCTGACGCAGGCCCAACGACAGCCGGCGTGCCTCCTGGTCGACGTCGAGCACGACCGCTTCCACCGTGTCCCCCACCGCCAGGACCTTGGAGGGGTGCTTGATCCGCTTCGTCCAGGACATTTCCGAGACATGGATCAGGCCTTCGACACCCTCCTCCAGTTCGACGAAGGCGCCGTAGTCGGTGAGGCTCACCACCTTGCCACGCACGCGCGAGTTCTTGGAGTACTTCTCCGAGACGCGCTGCCAGGGGTCGGTGCTCTTCTGCTTGTAGCCCAGCGACACGCGCTCCCGCTCCGGGTCGAACTTGAGGACTACCACCTCGACCTCGTCGCCCACCACGAAGAGCTCGGAAGGATGGTTCACGCGGCCCCACGACATGTCGGTCTTGTGCAGGAGGCCGTCGATGCCGCCCAGGTCGATGAAGGCCCCGTACTCGGTGATGTTCTTGACGATGCCCTTGAGGATTTTCCCCTCCTCGAGCAGCGCCAGGGTCTTCTTTTTCTTCTCCTGGTTCTCCTCCTCGAGGACCGCCTTGCGGGACAGGACGATATTGCCGCGCTTGCGATTCACCTTGATGACCCGCATGCGCAGCTCCTTGCCGCGCAGGGCGTCGAGGTTCCTCACCGGGCGCATGTCGACCAGGGAGCCCGGAAGGAAAGCACGCACGCCGATGTCGACCGCGAGGCCCCCCTTGATCCGCTCCTTGACGACGCCGCGGACGATCTTCCCTTCGTTGTAGGCCTGCTCGACCTCCTCCCAGATCTTCATCTTCTCGGCTTTTTCCTTGGAGAGGACGACGTAGCCTTCCTGGTTCTCCGTCTTCTCCAGGAGAACGTCGATCACGTCGCCCACCTCGACATGGATCTTGCCGCTGAGGTCGGTGAACTCCTCGATGTCGATCAGGCCTTCGGACTTGTAGCCGACATCGACCACGACTTCGTTGGGGAGGATGCGCAGGACTTTCCCCTTGACCACTTCCCCTTCCGCCAGGTTCCTGAAGCTGTCGTCGTACAGGCCCAGGAGCTGCTCGTACTCGGCCCGGTCCATCTCGGCCCCGGCGGCCTCGGTGCCTTCCAGCTTGGGCCGGGGAGCCTGTCGTGTGGGCCTGCTTGCTCCCGCGGGCGGGAAGTCGTCCTGGTCAAAATCCCTTTGCAAATCCATGCGTTTCGAATCCTCCTTCATTGCTTCAAAGGCCCCCAGGTCTTGCCCGTCCCGGGGTGCCCGGTGTTACTCCATCGAATAAAAGACCGGACCCTTCGGGCACCGGTCGTCCGCGGCCTGACGGCGTCCTCGCGCGGCGGGACCATCGCCATGTTGCCGCAAACCCATGAGAGCAAACGAGTAGCCTATAATACGAACCGAACCCCACCTTGTCAAGCAGAAAAGTCCTGTTTTCAGGAAATTAGGAAGACGCCGGCGGCCCCTTGGCCAGCACGCGGTCGAGGGATAGAAGCAGCCTGTCGTTCTGTGGGGGCGTGCCTACCGTGATACGGAGCGAGCGCGGGAATCCGTAGGCCCCCATCGGCCGGGCGATGACCCCTTCGGCCAGGAGGTCGCGGTGGACATCCTCGGCGTCCCTTTGGAAATGCACCAGGTGGAAGTTGGCCACGCTGGGGGTGAAGGGGACGCCCCGTTTCGACAGCTCGGCCGCCACGTGCTCCAACCCGATGCGGTTGGTCTCGACAGTGGCCGCGAGATGGGCAGAGTCATCCAGCGCGGCCAGCGCAGCGGCTTGCGCGACACGGCTCGTGTTGAAAGGAGATCGGACCTTTTCCATCGTCGCGATGAGATCGGCCGGGCCGATGCCGTAGCCGATGCGCAGCCCCGCAAGCCCATGCGCTTTGGAGAAGGTCCGCAGCACCACGACCGTCCTTCCTTCGCGAAGCGCGTCGAGGCCGGAGGGATAATCAGGACGCTGCAGGTACTCGCGGTAGGCTTCGTCGAGCACGGTGATGACACCCCCCGGCAGGTGCCGGAAGTAGTCCTGGAGCTCGGGGGTTGTGAAGTAGTTGCCCGTCGGATTGTTCGGGTTCGCCAGAAAGACCAGAGGCGTCCGGGGGTCGCAGGCCGCCGCCACGGCGGCCGGATCGATCCGCTGCTCGCGCAGCGGGACCTCAACCAGGCGCCCGCGAGCCGCGAGCACCGCGATGCGGTACATGATGAAGGTCCCCGCGGGGACCACGCTGCTTCCCCCGCTCCCCTGGAAGGTTCGCACCAACAGCTCCACCAGCTCCGTGGATCCATTCCCCAGGATGATCTGGTTCGCGGCGACCCCAAGCCGGCGGGCGAGCTCTTCTCTGAGCTGCCTGCCGGTCCCTTCCGGATAGCGGTGGGAGCGCTCCAGCTCCAGACGCACTGCTTCGAGGGCGCGCGGGGAGGGGCCCAGCGGGTTCTCGTTGGATGCCAGCTTCAAAGGCGCCTCGGTACCGTCCCCGCGCGCGGCAGACTCCTCCGACTGCCCCGGGACATACGGCATGAGGTTCGAGAGGTGCTGCGGAATTCGGGGACTCATCGCGCGCCGCTTTTCAGGGAGCGTATCTCCTCCTGGGTGAGATGCCGCCAGCTTCCGGGGGCCAGCCCGCGGTCGCCGATCCCTCCGATCGAGATGCGCTTGAGCTTGAGAACCGGATGGCCGATCTGCTTGAACATCCGCCGGATCTCGTTCTTGCGCCCTTCCCGCAGGGTGACTTCGATCCAGGCGTTCTTCTCGGTGCGGACCTTGGTCACCGCCGCGGGGGAGGTTTTCCTTCCCTCGAGCGGGATGCCCCGGCGCAGGCGGCCAAGCGCCTCGTCCGGAGGGACGCCCCGCACCTTCACCCGGTAGACCTTGGCGCACTGGTTCCGGGGATGGGTCACCGCCAGCGCCAGCTCGCCATCGTTCGTCAGGATCAGGAGACCTTCGGAGTTGAAGTCGAGTCTCCCCACCGGGTAGAGGCGCTGGCGGACTTGCGGGATCAGGTCCAGCACGGTGGGACGCTTCTCGGGATCGGAGCAGGTGGAAAGATAGCCTTTGGGCTTGTTGATCAGGATTGCGGTAGGACGCTCGGAGTGAGGGAGCTTCCGGCCGTCCACGCGGACCGTGTCGCGTCCCAGGAGGGCACGCGTTCCCAGCTCGGTGACGCGCCTTCCATTGACCGAGACCCGTCCCTGGAGGATCCAGCCTTCCGCTTCCCGTCGCGAGGCCAATCCGGCCTGAGCGATGAGCTTCTGGAGCCGCTCGCCCGCCGGGCTCTCGCCGGCCTCATTCTTCTTCATCGTCCCGGGGTCCGTCGGCCAGAGGCGTTGCGGGCGGCGCGCCCACGGGACGATCCTCCTCCCATTCATCGTCGGCGTCTCGCAGCTCGATGAAGCGCCCGCCGCGCACTTCCGGGCCGGAGGCCGACAGCCCTTCCAGCGAGCCGGCCGCGGCGGCGAGCGGGCCTTCGGGAGTCTCCAGGCCGCTTTCCGACAATCCGGGGAAATCCTCCAGGCTGGGCAAATCGCCAAGACCGTTCAAGCCGAAATGAATGAGGAACTCATCGGTGGTCCCGTAAAGGATCGGCTTGCCCACCACCTTCTTGCGCCCCAGCGTCCGGACGAGCCGGCGCTCCAGCAGCGTCTGCAGCACGCCCATCGGATTGGCTCCGCGGATCGCCTGGATCTCCGGAGAGGTGACCGGCTGCCGGTAGGCGATGATCGCGAGGGTCTCCAGCGCCGCTCGCGACAGCCGGACCTTGTTGCGCTGCCGATACAGGTTGCGAATCCAGGCATCGTGCTCCGGCCTCGTCTGCATACGGTAGCCGCCGGCGACCTGCACGATGCGCAGCCCACGGGGAGTCCCCGAGTATTCCAGGAGAAGCTCCTCGAGGCATTGGAGGATTTCCTCCCGCTGCTCCTGCGGCAATGCGGAAAGGATCTCCTCCTGCTTGACCGGCTCCTCCGAGACGTAGATGAGCGCCTCGAGGATCGCCTTGATCTCTTCCGAGGTCAGCTTGGCGTCAGGCATCCAGGACCCTTTCCGCATCGATGCGGATTTGATCCGGCTCTTCCAGAAGCACGATCTCGATCTCCCCGAAGCGGACATCCTGCGCGGCCCCGATCACCTGGAGGCGGATCAGCTCGAGGAGCGCGAGGAAGGTCACGATGAGATCGGCGCGCGAGGCGCCCGGCTCGAACAGGCTCGAGAAAGGGGCACGCCGCATCTCGCGCAGCCGATCCAGCACCCAGTGGATCCGATCCAGCAGCGAGATCCGCTCGCGCTTCAGCGCCAGCTGCTCCTGCCGGCTCAAGGTGTCCAGGATCCGCTTGAAGGCCCCCAGGAGGCTGAACAGATCGGCCACCACCGCCGCCTCCCCTTCGAAGCCGGTCACCAGAGATGCGGGGCGGCTCCAGGTGCGGTTCTGCTCGAATTCGGCCTGACCCAGCGCGAGGGCCACTTCCCGGTAACGGCGGTATTCCTCCAGCTGGCGGACCAGCTCGGCGCGCGGGTCGGACGGACCGGACACCGCCGCCTCCGGGTCGGGCGGCAGGAGCATCTTCGACTTGATGTGCAGCAGCGTGGCCGCCATCACCAGGTACTCGCCGGCAACCTCCAGGTTGAGCTCCCGCATCAAATCGAGGGTCTCGTTGTACTGGCGGGTGATGGAGACGATCGGAATGTTGAAGAGATCGATCTCGTTGACGCGAATCAGGTGCAGGAGGAGATCGAGAGGCCCCTCGAAGGCGGTCAGCCGGACTCGATAGCCGGTCCCGGCGACCGGGGAGGCACCCTCTTCCGTTCCCGAGGCGGCCGGATCGAACCCGCCGCTCTCCGGCGAGGGTGCGGGATGATCAGATTCGGACGGCATCCCGGACCTCCTGCAGCGTCTGCGACGCAAATCCTCGCGCCGTGGCGGCTCCCACCTCCAGGATTTCGTGCACCTGCTGCGGCTTTTGCGCAAGCGCCTCGCGCCGCACTCGCAGCGGCGTGAGCGTCTCGTCCAGGTGCGCCAGCAACATCTTCTTGCAGTCGATACAGCCGATCCCGGCGGTCCGGCACTCCCGGTTCACGGTCTCCAGCGTCTCCATCGACGAGAAGGCCTTGTGGAGCGTGAAGACCGGACAGACGTCCGGATTTCCTGGATCGGAGCGCCGCACCCGGGCCGGGTCGGTCACCATCGTCAGGACCTTCCGGCTCGCCTCCGCTTGCGAATCCGACAGATAGACCGCGTTGTTGTAGCTCTTGCTCATTTTTCTGCCATCGGTCCCGGGCAGCCTCGGAATCCTGGCGATCTTGGGCTGGGGCTCGGGGAAGATCTCGCCATAGAGCGAATTGAATCGCCGGGTGATCTCGCGGCACAGCTCCAGGTGGGAAATCTGGTCCTCTCCCACCGGCACCCAGTGGGCCTTGTAAGCCAGGATATCGGCCGTCTGCAGGACAGGATAGCCGAGGAAGCCGTAATTGGTGAGATCGCGCGTCGCGACCTGCTGCTGCTGCTCCTTGTAGGTCGGCACGCGCTCCAGCCATCCCAGCGGCACGATCATCGAGAGGATCAGGTGCAGCTCGGCGTGCTCCTTGACGCGCGACTGCACGAACAGCGTCGCGACCTCGGGATCCAGCCCGGCGGCGAGCCAGTCGAGCGCCATCTGGAAGACGTAATCGCGCAGCGGAGCGGTGTGGGCGTACTCGGAAGTGAGGGCGTGCCAATCACAGACCGCGTAGAAGCAGCGGTACTGCCGCTGCAGGGACACCCAGTTCTGCAGGGCCCCCACCCAGTGCCCGATGTGCAGCGGCCCGGAGGGCCTGAATCCCGAGAGGACCCTTTCCTGCGAGGCGTTCATGGCGGGCCCTCAGCGCTTCCGGAGGGTGTCGAGGATCAGCAGGGCGGAGGTGATGCGCGAGATCTTCCTCCCCCGCTTCTGGATCGCCTGGACGTCGTCCGAGGCGGGCTGATCGGCGCGAATCTCCCGCTGCACTTTTTCGAGCTGCTGCCGGAGCTGGGCCAGATCCGCGGGGCTGAAGCCTTTCAGCAGCGTGCTGTTCAGGAGGACGTACCCCTCCGCGATGTCGCGCGACATGGCGTAGGCAGAGCCACCCAGAAAACTGGCCATCGATCCAATAGCTCCTTGCGTCGGGCGCGCGTCAGGATGCCGGGGTGCGCCCCTGGAATTTCAGCAGCACCATGCCCAGCGCCAGCGTGTCCCCCGAGCGCACCGGCTCCGATTTCCCCGGCGTCAGCCTCTTTCCGTTCAGAAACGTGCCGTTGAGCGCCCCGACTTCCTCGCTGAGGAACCAGTCGTTCCCGCGGGCCACCAGCTTGGCGTGCCGGCGGGAGACGGAGCGGTTCGTGTCGTAGGCGGTGAGATCGATCTCGGGCCGCGTGCCGGTGACCGGATCGTAGCGCCCGATCAGACAGACGTCGGCGCGAATCGGAAACACCTGCTCTCCTTCTCCCAGCACGAGCGTCCCCAGGACTCCCTCCGGGAGCGGCGCGACGCGTCCCCGCACGGGCGCCGTGGGCTTGGAGGCGGAAGCCACCGGCACAACGCGCTCCGCCTCGGGAGTCACGGCGACCGCCGATCCAGGACGCGCCAGATTCTCCTCTATCTTGCGGTTGGCCTCCTGCAGCCGCGAGCTCAGCTTGCGCAGCATCCGGACGGCGATCTCGATGTTGCCCCGGATCATCCGGTCGAACACCGCGCTGGTGATCTCGACCAGCTCCGAATCCTCCACGGCGCGCGCCGAGGCGGTCCGCGGGCAGCCTTCCAGGATCGACATCTCCCCGAAGAAGTCGCCCTTTTCCATGACCGCGACCACGTGATCCTTGCCCGCCAGGCTCCTGGCGATCTCGACCGCTCCCGACTGCACGATATACATCTCGGAGCCCTGATCGCCTTCGCGATAGATCAGGTCCCCCGATTTGTAGCGGACGACGAAATCCTTCAGGGGATGTGCGACCACCGATGTCCTTGAGCGGGTGAAAGCGTGCTAACGGCGCGCAAGAGAATACCGGGGCGCGCGCGGCGATGTCAAGGAATCGCGAGATGTTGCGGGCGTCGTGCGGCCTCCCTACAATGCGCGCCATGCACCCGTCGCCCTGGATCCTCTGCGCCCTGCTCGTGGCTCTTCCTTCAGCCCCCGATCCGCGCTCCGAATCGCGTTACCGCCCGCCGCTCGATGGGGAGGCATCGCCCGTCTCCTCGTTCGGAGAGTACCGGCCCGACCACCTGCATCCGGGAATCGATCTCTCCACGGGCGGGCGCACCGGCCTGCCGGTCCATGCCATCGCCGACGGCGACATCTTCCGCCTGAAGGTCGAATGGCGCGGCTACGGACGTGCCGTCTATGTCCGGCACGCCGACGGGCGGATCTCGGTGTTCGCTCATCTCGAGTCGTTCGAGGAGAAAACCCTCAAGCTGGAGTCGCGGGTCGCCGCCGCCCGGCAGCAGACGCGCTCCCGCTATCCTGGGGACATCTACATCGATCCCCCCCTGCGCGTGCGCCGGGGGCAGGTCATCGCGCTCACCGGCGAAAGCGGGGCGGGACTTCCGCACCTGCATTTCGAGCTGCGCCGCGATGACGCGCATCCCGCCGATCCGTCCCCGGCGGTCGGCACGATCCGGGAGCAGCCCGCGATCCGGTTCGAAGCCCTCATCCTGCTGGCGGCGGAGCCCTCGGCGCTGGTGCAGGGCGAGCGAAGTGCCGAGATCCGCCTGTTCCGCGACGCTGCCGGGTATTACATGCCGGCGTCACCGCCCGTGGTGACGGGTAGCTTCCTGCCGGAGGCACGTCTCGTGTCGGAGGATCGGGAGGGACATCGTTTCGGGATCCGCCAGCTGACCGTCATCCTCGACGGCACGGCCGTCTACCGCTTCCGCATGGAGGAGTTCTCCTTCGACGCCTACCCGCAGATCGGGCTGCTGATGGACCATGCGCGCAGCCGGCTGTCTCCGGCCGCTTCGACCTACCGGCTGCAGCGCGTCGCCGGCAACGAGCTCGGCCGCGTTCACGAGGCATCGGAGTCGCCCTGGCCCGCGCTGTCGCCTGGCAATCACCTGCTCGAGGTGGAAGCGGCGGGAGCGTTCGGAGGATCGGCCCGGGCGCGTGTCCCGTTCCGTATTGTCCGGCCGCCCGAGCTGGGCTGGAAGCAGGAAGCGGCCCCAAGGGACGGGACGGTCCGAATGAGCCTCACCGGATGGGAGCCGGAAGGCGCCACCGGCGGGAAGAGCCCGATCACTTACGCTTTTCTCGGGCAGGAAGGGGCGGCCCCCTGCCGGGAGCGTACCTCCGAACCGCAGGGGGAGGCCTGCACTTTCGAGATCGCCTCGGGGAGCCAGGGAATCGTGGCGAGCCTGGATGAGGCGGGGGTGGTCGTGAAACGGCTGCTGCAGCCGCTGGCAGCGGGAGGATCCGCGAGCGTCACGCTTCTCCCTCGCCCCAGGCCCGGATTCCTGGATCTGGAGCTGGCATCGCTCTCAGGACCCCCTCCCATTCGCGCGCGCCTGCTCGGCGAGGGTGGAAAGGAAGTCGGGACCCTGGAGGTCCAGGCCATCGGAGAAAATCGCCTCGCGATCCCGCTGTCCTTCGACCTGCTGCGTCTGATGCGCAAAGTGGTGCTGGAATGGCCCGACGGGCTTGCCATCCCTTCCTTCGAGGTGGTGCCGGAGGCAGTCTATGCGTCGCCGGAGAGCGACCTGCGGTTCGCGCGCTGCGGCGTGGAGCTGCAGATTCCCAAGGGTGCGCTCTATGGACCGGCCGCCTTGGCCTGCGAGAGCGTCAGGCAGCCCGCCGCCAAAGAGGGCGCAGGAGCTTTGCCGCGCGGCCCCGCCGTCCGGCTCCTCCCCGAGGGGCTTCCGCTGTCGCACAAGGCGCCGCTGCGCTTTCCCATCCCCGCCGACGTCTCTACACCGAATCGCCTGGGAATCTACCGGCTCGATTCGGCGAGCGCGACGTGGGTCTATCAGGGCGGTGAACGCCAGGGTGATGCATTCGTGTTCAACGCCGGACGGTTCGACACTTATGCCCTCATGGAGGATGTGACCCCGCCGACCGTGCTCGGGATCGAACCCGCTCCGCAAGGGCGTCCCCGCTCCCCTTTCTCCCTGCTCAAGGTGCGGGTGCAGGATGACGCTTCAGGTCTGGGCTACGACGGCGTCCATCTGACGGTGGATGGAGCGGAGCTGCTCATGGAATACGACCCCGATCGCGGGTGGGCCACCGGGCGCACGGATCGTCCTCTGTCGCGGGGAACCCATGCCCTGGAATGCTGGGCGGAGGATCGTGCCGGAAACCGGGCTCCGACCAAGTCTTTCCAGGTGGAGATCCGCTGAATGGCGCAAGCCGCCTGCGTTGCACAGGCAGGCTGTTGAAAACTCCAATCCCGCTCTCGCCGGCCGTCCCAGCCGTATCCGAACCCTGCCGGTTGTCCACTAACTCATTTTCTTGGATAGAGTTGCATGAAAGACAGCGGCTCGAGACGCGCGGCGGCGGGAATCGGGCAGGCGCGCTTCGGTGAGGACTCATCCACAAGTTTTCCACAGCCCAGCGGCAGGATCACCGCACGGTGCGATCGAAGCAATCGCGCACGGATGCCAGCGTCTCGGCCACCAGGCTGCGCAGCGATTCGGCGCTGGCGTCCCGGGACGAAGACAGCGAAAAGCTGATCTCGCGCGACAGCCGCATCAGGGGAGACCGGGAGGCGGGCAGGGAGTCGCCCGGACGGTCGTAGAGCAGGCGCATCGAATGATCCAGGCCGCAAAGCAGGAGATATCCGGCGTACAGCTTCGGGTAGTCCTCACCCGACAGCAGTCTCCGGCGGTGCAGCTCGGCCAGCATGCGGGGCGTTTCCCGATCCCGACCTGGGGAAATCCCCTCGCGCAGCTGCAGGAACTGGATGATGAAGTGGATGTCCATCATGCCGCCTGGGCCCAGCTTCAGCGGGACGACGTCGCCGGAGGACGGCGCCGACTGCTCCAGGCTCTCCTTCATGGCGCGCACCTCCGAAGCGAGCGAGGCACGATCCACGCCCTGGAACAGGGTCGCCTCCAGCTCGTCGAGCAGGCTCCATCCGAAGTCCAGGTCGCCGGCGACCGGTCTGGCCTTCAGGAGAGCCATCTTCTCCCAGGTCCGCGCGGTGGTCCCGAAGTAATCGAGCAATCCGCTGCGCGTCTGAACCAGCTCCCCCTCCCCTCCCGCCGGGCGCAGCCGCAGGTCGACGTTGTAGAGCGCCCCTTCCTGCGTAATGGCGGTCAGCAGGTGGATCAGCGTCTCGGCGCGCCGGCGGGCCGCTTCTTTCGCCAGATCCGGTTGCGATCCCGGATCGACGACAAAGATCAGATCGAGATCGGAGCCATAGTCGAGCTCACGGGTCCCGAGCCGGCCCAGCCCCAGAATGCAGCCGCGGCCTCCCGCCGGGTCCGTGGCGGTCAAGCGCGCCGCGGCCTGCTCGCCGGCGATCATGCAGGTTTCCGCGAGCAGCGTCAGCCGGAGGAGAATCCGGCCCAGGTTTTCCTGGTGGTGCACGTCCCGCAACCCGGTGAACAGCAGGTGGCGCTGTTGGAAGCGCCTCATCTCGGCGGCCACCTCACGAGTGCCGGCGGCGGCGCGCAGGGACCTTGACAGAGTGTCGACCCAGGCCGCGGCGTCAGCCTCCTTCAGCGACTCGGAAACGCTCCCCAGCTCCTGCAGGATCCTGGGATGGCGCGTCAGCACGAGCGCGAGATGCTCGCTCTGGGCGAGCAGCCGCAGCAGCGGCGGAATCCATTCCGCCTTGCGCAGGAAGGCGCTGCGCGCGGCGGGCTCGACCCACAGCGAAGAGAGAAAGCGCTCCAGGTTCAGAAGGACCCGCCCCGGCTCCGGCGCCGAGGTGATCTCCTGCAGCATCGCCGCCGAGATGCGCCGCACCTGGCGGCGCTCCGCGGGACGGATCTGCTCCGGGGCGAACAGCCTCCGTATTCTCCTGAAGAGGCGCACGGCGTCCTCGCCAGCGGCGGCGCCGTTGCCCAGGACGGAGGCCAGCTCCCTCTCCGAAATCGGATCGAGGAGCGGATCGGGGACATCTCCCGGCAAGGCCGGCTGTGATATCTGCCCGAACACCCGGTCATAGAAGGCGCGCACCGACTCCCGGTGGCGGTTGAGCTCTTCCAGGAACTCGCTCGAGCCGTCCCGCTCGATGAAACCCATCCTCCGCGCCAGGGCGCGCATCCCTTCCGCGTCGGAGGGAAGCAAGGCGGTCTGCCGGTTCCGCTCGAGCTGCACCCGGTGCTCGGTTTTCCGCAGGAAGGCGTAGGCGCGATCCAGAAGCGCATGCTCGCCGTAGGTGACCAGGTCCTTGTCGGCGAGGCGGTGCAGCGCGCGGAGGGTGTTGGCTTCGTGAATCCAAGGCAGCGCCACGCCGTGCGCCATCTGCAGCCCCTGGACCGCGAACTCCAGCTCCCGAATGCCGCCCCGGCCCAGCTTGAGATCCCGATCGGATCGGCCGAGACGGCTCAGCTCCTCGTCGATCCGGTCTTTCATCTCCTTGATTTCCAGCGCCACCAGCGCCGCCGGACCGGCCGCGTGCACGCAGGCCGCCAAATCGTGCACCAGCGCCTCGCCGAAGGCAGCGTCCCCAGCGGAGGCGCGAACCTTGAGGAGCGCTTGCCTCTCCCACGTCCGCGCCCAGCTCCGGTAGTAAGCGAGCAGGGACCGCCGCGAATGCACCAGCTCGCCGTCCTTGCCCCCGGGCCGCAGGCCGAGGTCCACCCGGAACACCTGTCCCTCGGGCGAGATTCCGGAGATGCGCTGAGTCATCGCCTGGCCGACACGGGTGAAGAATTCGCGGTTGGAGACTGCCGTCTCGGGGTCGCCGTCGAGGCCGGAGGTCTGGCCTTCACGACTGAAGGCGTAGACCAGATCGATGTCGGAGCTGTAGTTCAGCTCGCCTCCCCCGAGCTTTCCGAGCGATAGGACCGCGAAGACCGCCTCACTCCACCGTCCCGAATCGTCGCGGTACTGCGGGGTCCCGAACCGGTTGAGCATCTCCCTCAGGGAGAGGCGGTAAGCCTCATCCAGCAGGACGTCGGCCAGCAGGGAAAGCTCGCGGGTGGTCTCCGAGAGATCCGCCTTGCCGAAGAAGTCGCGCAGAGCGATGCGCAGGTACTCGCGGTGCTTGAAGCGCCGCAAGGCGTCGGAATCGGGAAGGTTGGAGAAGGTGAAGCGATAGCGCGCCAGGTCCTGCCGGAGGTCCTCGGCGGTGCGCGCTTCCTCGCGCCGGAGGTGCGTCGCCACCCAGGCGAGCGACGCCTCCTCGCTCAACAGCTGCTCGCCGAGGAACGGGCTCACGCCGGCCACCGTGCAGAGGATGAGCAGATGCTGGCGGTCGGCCGGCAGGCCGTGGCTCGATTGGAAGCGGGTCAGCAGGTGGATGAGGGCGGCGGGATCGGGGCTCGCGGCGACCTGGTCGCGGAGGAACTCCGCCTCACCGGAAGGGACCGGCAGATCCCCGAGGGGATCCGTTCGCGGCCTTTCACGGGACGGGCTCATGAACGGATTGTATCGGCGCCGGAAGAGGAGGGTCAACGGGCGGCGGAGGATGACCTCCACCGCCCGGCTCTCGTGGGCGGATCAGATGTCGAAGTAGAGGCTGAACTCTGCGGGCGTCGGGCGGAAGCGCTGCGGCTCGATCTCCTTCTCGAACTTGTAGTCGAGCCAGGTCTGGATGACGTCCTCGGTGAACACGTCGCCTTTCAGCAGGAAAGCATGATCCTTCTCCAGCGCCCGCAGCGACTCCTCCAGCGAGCCCGGCAGCGACGGGACTTTGCGCAGCTCCTTGGGCGACAGACCGTAGATGTCCTTGTCCAGCGGCTCGCCCGGATCGATGCGGTTCTCCACGCCGTCCAGGCCCGCCATCAGCATCGCGGCGTAGGCGATGTAGGGATTGCAGGAAGGATCGGGCGGCCGGAACTCGACGCGCTTCGCCTTGGGCGACGGGCTGTACATCGGGATGCGGATCGCCGCGGAGCGGTTGCGCCTGGAATAGGCCAGATTCACCGGAGCCTCGTAGCCCGGAACCAGCCGCTTGTAGGAGTTGGTGGTCGGGGCGGCGAAGGCGACGATCGAGGGAGCGTGCTTCAGCAGCCCACCGATGTAGTGCAGCGCCATCTCGGACAGCCCGGCATACTTGTCCCCCGCGAACAGCGGCTTCTCCCCTTTCCAGAGGCTCTGGTGCGTGTGCATGCCCGAGCCGTTGTCGCCGTAAATCGGCTTGGGCATGAACGTGACCGTCTTGCCGTGCTTGCGCGCCGTATTCTTGCAGATGTACTTGTACAGCATCAGCGAATCGGCGGTCTTGGTCAGGGTGTTGTATTTGATGTCGATTTCCATCTGCCCCGCCGTCGCCACTTCGTGATGGTGGGCTTCGATGTGCAGACCGCACTGCTCCATGATGGCGACCATCTCGCTGCGCAGGTTCTGGAAGGCGTCGGTCGGCGGGACGGGGAAGTACCCTTCCTTGAAGCGCGGCTTGTATCCGAGGTTCGGCTTCTCATCGCGGCCGCTGTTCCATCGCCCTTCCACCGAATCGATGTAATAGAAGGAGCTGTGCTCGTTCTGATCGAAACGGATGTCGTCGAAGATGAAGAACTCGGCTTCCGACCCGAAGTAGGCGATGTCCGCGATGCCCGTGAACTTGAGATAGGCCTCCGCCTTCTGCGCGATGTTGCGGGGATCGCGGTTATAGCGCTCCTTGCTGATCGGATCGAGAATATTGCCCACCATCGAGAGAGTCGGGATGTCGCAGAAGGGATCGATGAAGGCGCTCGTGGGATCGGGGACCACCAGCATGTCGCTCTCGTGGATGGAGCGCCAGCCTCGTATGCTGGAGCCGTCGAACCCGTAGCCGTCCTGAAAGTTTGATTCGCTGAGCTCATGAATGGGAACGGAAAAGTGCTGCCACAGCCCCGGAAAATCCATGAACTTTATATCGAGGATCTGCGCGTTCTTTTCCTTCGCCAATTTGAGGACATCGGCAGGTTTCATGCGATTCCATCCTCCATGAAAGGCGGAATTCTAGCACAGGGAGGATCGCAGTCAACCGGGGCCGCGACGCGCCACACTGACTCTCGACGACGTATAATGCGCAAATGCGTCGCCACCGTACGAGACCTCCCGCTGCACCAGGATTGCCGCAGCCCCAGCCCCTCGCCTTCGCGGCGGCGCTCGCGGGCTGCCTCCTGCTCGTGGCGGCGGCTCCCGCCCCTCCATCCAAGGCTCCCACGCCGCTGCGCAAGCTCGTCGCGACCGTCGATGAGGACCCTCTGCCGGCCGGCAAGACGGGCCGGATCGTCGTGACGGTGACGCTGTCGCCGGAGTTCCACGTGAACAGCCATACGCCGTCGCAGGACTACCTCATTGCCACCTCGATCGAGACGACGGCGGCGGACGGTCTGGAAGTGGGGGGTTGGAAGTATCCCGAGGGAGAGACTAAGCGGTTCGCCTACTCCGAGGAGCCGATCCAGGTATACGAAGGAAGCTTCCGGGTCGAAGGGACGATCAAGGCGCCTGCGACCCTGTCCCCTTCCCGGCGCGACCTTCGCCTCCTTCTCAAGTACCAGGCCTGCACCATCGATCGCTGCTACCCGCCGAAGAAGGAGCCCATCACGCTGTCGGTGCGCGTCGATGCGGCCTCTGGAAAGAGCTCCGCCACACCGGGCACGCCGCGCTGACGAGCGCCGAGACTCCGAAACAACCTACCGGGCTGTGGAGATGGGAACGATCTCGGACTTGAAGGTGTCCAGGATCTTCTCGAGAGTCTGCAGCAGCGCCGCATCCTTCTCAGGCGCCGGATTGTCGGCATGGTCCGGACCGGCCCCACGGCCCTGGCCGCTGAAAATCAGGTAGTACTCGACGTCCTCGCGCGGCGAGTAGAAAGCCAGCGCCTTCACGGGGCCCGAGCCCAGGTGCTTCGGGATCGAGTCGACCCAGCGCCCCTGCAGGATCCAGGCGTCGTACTTCTTGAACTTCCCCTTGGCAAGCTTGGAGTCCTCGGGATCGAAGCGGAAGGGGCCCGTCCACTTCAAGTACTCCGACAGCGCCTTCTGCACTGCGGCTTCGTCTTTCAGGGCCTCGTCCTTCTGCGTCGACTTCCAGACGACCAGGATGTCGAGCGCGTCTCCCGGCACGCCGTTGTGCAGACGGTAATGCCCGGAATAGCCTTCATCGCGCGTCTCCACGCCGATCACCCCTTCCGGGTTGCGGCCGGTGGCCACGGCGTCCGGCGGAGCGAACTCCCAGCCATCGCGGCCCGAGACCGTGATGTCGAGCCCGATGCGTGCGTACTTACGCAGAAACCGGTTCAGATCACCCACGTTATTGGCGTACTCGGTGAAATTCACGCTCATCGGGAGGGTCTCCTCCTTGCCGGGCCCTTCGGGAAGCGTGAATTCAATCTGGGCGGCGGGAATGTTGAAAGTGCTCATGCGCCGCTCCAGCGACAGCTCCGTGAGGATGACCGCCGGCTGCCGCCGCACGAGGCGAGGCAGAAACATCGAGTAGGTCGAATTCTCGATCTTCTGCGAGAACTCGGGAGGGTAGCTTAGCTGCGACTGCATCACCTCGGGAGCCAGTTTCGGCTTCAGCTCCGCGGGAAAGCTCTGCTTGAAAGTCACGTCCTTCAGGCTGGCTGCGGCGGCGTTGACCACATAGATGTTGGCGAGGATGGTGAAGGTCTCGCTTTGGTTGTGGAAAATGGGACGAAAGGTCGGGTAGGCCACGAAGCGGGATCCGGAAGGCGGGGGTGCGACCTCTTCCTGGGTCTGCTGGGCTCGCACCGTCGGGGCCAGGACCACCACGACCATTGCCATCGCCAGGAACGACAGAACTCCTCTGCACATCAACGCCTCTCCTCCTTCGAAGGGAATGGAGCGGAAGTATAGCACAGCGATCTCGCCGGGACCGGCGGGCAGGACGGCGCTATGACGGAACTTCAAAATCGTAATCGGGGTTACATTATGGGACGCCGATCGTAACCTTCCGGCAGCGGGAAACGGGCCGACACGGAGGAAAATCGCTTGAAGGACAGCGTTTCGAGCGGGATGCGGAGCGCGGCGGGGGCTTGCACGAAAATTGCCATGTGCGAGGTCAACAGGGAACGGCCTGCGGGCCTTCCCCACCACCCCATAACGTCCGTCCCTCCTAAACCGAACGACGATGGCGGGGCCCTTCCCGGGGCCCCCGCACATTTTCGTGCCGGCCGGCTATGTGGAAAGAGTCAGAGTCATCCTGAGCTGAAGGCGGACCTTGCGGCCGTCGACCGACATTTCCAGCGGCACGGTAATCTGGTGCTGCCTGCCGGGAACGACGTCCCCGAGATGGATGGCAGGCGCCGAGGCCGGCTCTTCCTGTCGGGCGGAGAGTATTCCGAGAGGGTCGGCGCTGATTTCCGAGGAGACGCGGGAAACGGGCTGCGCGCCGGCGATGGCGAACCCTCCCGGGCGGGGCGCGGGTCGAGCGGGCTCTGTCGGAGGCGGCTCCAGACTGCGCGCAACCGGCATGGGTCGTGCGGCGGGAATCTCACGCAGCACCTCCATGGGCGACTCGTCGGAATCCTCGGGGATCTCCTCTAGAAGATCGCTCAGATCCTCCGACATCTCGGGTAGGGGCTCCTTTTGCGCCGGAATGGGCAGCGCTTCCAGCGAAGAGATTTCCTCCTCCCCATCGAGATCGAAGACCTCCAAATCATCAACCGTGGTGGGAGCAGCCGTGTGCGCCACCGCCTCGATGGACGGGGTCGTGCCGAAATCATCCTCTTCCAGCAGGCTGCTGTCATCCGCGTAATTCACGGTCGCTTCCGGCATGGGCGCCGGCTCCGGGATCGGAGCCTGCACGGGGGGCGCGGAGGGACGTGCCGGCTCGACGGCGTCCCGCAGGGAGGCGATTCCGGCGGACGCGGCCGGTCGATCCTGCTTCCCCTCCTCGGCCGTGCCGAGCTGGTATTTTGCCGCCAGGTGGTTCAGCACCAGCTTGGTGATTGCCTTGAGCGTATCCTCGACGCCGATTCCGGTGGTGGCGACCGCTTCGTAAAACGGCGCGTTGTGCCGGTTGATCAGCGTGTTCATCTCCTCGATCGAAGTAAGGTTCGGCAGGTCCCTCTTGTTGAATTGCATCACCAGCGGAATCTCGCCGAGCTTCAGACCAATCTCGCCCAGGTTCTCCTCGAGATTGTGATAGCTCTCGACGTTCGATTCCATCATCTTCTGCTGTGAGTCGGCGACGAACACCACGCCGTCGGCCCCCTTCAGCACCAGCTTGCGTGTCGAGTTGTAGAAGACCTGCCCTGGGACGGTATAGAGCTGGACGCGCGTGCGCATGCCGCGAATCCGGCCCAGCTCGATTGGCAGGAAATCGAAGAACAGCGTCCGATCCGTCTTCGTCGCGAGCGACAGCATCTTGCCTTTCTTGACCTGATTGGGAAGACCGTCATAGATGAACTGGAGGTTGGTCGTCTTGCCGCAAAGTCCCGGACCGTAATAGACGATCTTCGCCGTGAGCTCGCGCGTGGTGTAGTTGAAGAGGACCATCATGGCTCCCGAAAGGTTTCAGCCCCTTAAACATAGAGGCGCCACCCGCCTCGATCAACCCCGGCGGGCGGCGGGACGATAGCATGCCGCAGGGCATGGGTCAATCCCTTTCTATTCATGAAGTTAACGACCTGCGGCTCAAGCGCGGCGACGGAATTTCAGGGCAATCGGGGCGAGCTCCAGTCCCAGGGACTTCCGCAGGTGCCTGGCCAGGAACCTGCCGTAGGCGGGCTCAATCCGGGCCCCGTTGGTGAACACGACGAAGGAGGGAGGGAAACCTCCCGTCTGTGCGATGTAAAAGAGACGGGGCACCTTGTCCTTCGAAGCGGGAGTGCGCAGGCGAACCGCCTCCTCGAGGGCCTCATTCAGCCGGGAAGTCGGGATCTTGCGAGCGCATTCTTCCGCCAGCCGGTCCAGCGTCGAAAGGGCCTTCCCGAGGCCGCTTCCCTGCGAGGCAGAAACCGGCAGCACGGGAACATCACGGCCGAAGTGCAGGCTTTCGATCGCCTGCCCCACGACCGCCTCCACCGCTTCGCGCCGCACCCGATCCATCTTGTTCAGGAGCACGAGTAGAGGGCGGCGCAACCGCAGGCACTCGCCGATCACCGCCAGGTCCTGATGTGCGGGAGGCGAGGTCGCATCCAGGACCGCGAGGATGATGTCGGCGGCGCGAATCGTGGCAAAAGCGCGCTCCACGCTCTGGACCTCCACCGTCTCGCCTTCCGCCCGCGCCTTGCGGCGCAGTCCTGCCGTGTCCACGACCTTGTAAAGGCGCCCGCTATGGGAGAACTCGGCGTCCACCGGGTCCCGCGTGGTTCCCGGAACACTGCTGACCACCGCTCGCTCTTCTCCGGTGAGACGGTTGAAAAGAGTGGATTTCCCGACATTTGGGCGGCCGACTATGGCCAGCCGAATCGCCTCCGGCGATGCCGCAGGGAGCTCTTCGGCCGGAATCTCCGGAGGCAGTCGCTCGAGCATGCGATCCAGAAGGTGCGATATACCCCGTCCCTGCTCCGCTGAGATGGCAATCGGGTCCGCGAACCCGAGCTTGAAGAAGTCGGCCGTACGCGCTTCCTGTCCTTCGGCATCCACCTTGTTGACGGCGAGAAGGATGGGACGGGTCGACTCGCGCAGCACCTTTCCCAGGGACTCATCCAGCGCCGTGAGTCCATGCCGGCCGTCTACGACGAAGACCACGAGATCGGCTTCTTCAACTCCCTTCAGCACTTGGCGCTCGACGCCCCGGGTGAGCTCGTCCCGATCCCCTGGGACCAGACCTCCGGTGTCGAAGAGCCGGAACCGGCGGCCGTTCCATTCGCAGATCGCCTCGATCCGATCGCGCGTCACCCCCGGACGATCATGGACGATGGAGTGGCTCCCTGTGAGGCGATTGAAAAGGCGCGACTTCCCTACATTGGGTGCCCCGACGAGCGCCACCACGGCGCCGTCGCGCGCCGTTTTTTCCCTGGCAGAAGGCCTCCCGCGCATTACCGATCCCCTGCTCGATTCAGGCGGCTTGCGCAAAGCGTCAGGCGACCTGGACTTGCTTGACAGGAAACGCGTTACACCCTTACCATGGCAACAACTTAAAGCTGCTCAAGGCCCTAGGAGGAGGTGGAGGGGATGATCAAGACCGATATCATCAACAACGTCGCAAAAGCCGCCGATATCACCCGCATCAAGGCAGTCATCGCGGTCGAGGCGGTCCTGGATGCCATGAAGGAATCGATGAAGCGCGGCGAGCGCATCGAGCTCCGCGGCTTTGGAGTGTTCCAGGTGAAGCCCCGAAAGAAGGGAATCGGCAGGAACCCCAGGACCGGCTACGAGGTCCGTATCCCCCCGGGAAAGACCATCCGTTTCAAGCCCGGCAAGAACCTGAGAAATCTGAAGTAATCCGCCCGCAAGACGCTCCTCGCGGGGCGGCCGGGCAGTATAGCACCGCTGTAAGCTCACCCCTTCTCCCCTCTCCTAGGGACGGCGCATTGTACCCGCAAGGCCCCACTTCTCCCGAAACTCTTGGCTCCGTCGAAAGTCCCGAAGCGACGCGCGGCCCGTCGGCTCCAATGCCGCGGCTCCGAACGGCGCCCTCAGTGCGGTGGTGGCTGCATGTCCTGCTCTTCGCCCTGACCGCCGTGAGCGCCCTCATCGCGGGAGCAATCTTCCACTCCCGAGAGGAATTCTGGAAGGATCCGTTGCTGGAGACGATCCTGAATCCGGCGCGCTGGAGTGCCGGGGCTCCTTATGCCGCGAGCGTTCTTCTGATCCTCCTGGCCCATGAGCTCGGTCACTATTTCGCGTGCCGGTACTACGGGATTCCGGCGAGCCTTCCCTACTTCCTTCCGGGTCCCAACCTGCTCGGCACGTTCGGCGCCTTCATACGCATCCGCGGGGTCATCCCTTCCCGCAAGGCGCTCTTCGACGTTGGCGTCGCCGGCCCCATCGCCGGCTTCGTGGTGGCACTTCCTTTCTTCATCATCGGAATGGCCCGGTCGGAGATCGTGGCCTCCTCCCAGGCCGGAGACGCTCCCTTCCTCGTCGGCTTTCCGCTTCTCTTCCAGGCGGCGATTCCCTGGTTCTTTCCCCACGCCCCCGCCGGAATGGCCTTGAATCTCAGCCCGCTTCTCTCGGCCGCCTGGGTGGGGATGCTCGCCACATCGCTGAATCTGCTTCCCGTCGGTCAGCTCGACGGCGGACATCTCTGTTACGCCCTTTCCCGGCGCCTGCACGCCGCCATGTCCCGCATCACCTTGATCGGCGTCATTCTCCTGGGAGCCGTGCACAAAGGCTGGCTCCTCTGGGCCGTCGCACTCCTGATGATCGGAGAGCGCCACCCTCCGTTGCTGGATGAAGGTGAGCCGCTGTCCCGGGGCAGGAGAATCGTCGCTCTGGTGGCCCTCGCCATCTTTCTGCTTTCCTTCATGCCGATCCCTCTGGTGCTCAACTAGGCTGCGCTCACGGCGGCACCGCCAGGGCCCGGCGGCTCCAGCCCTGCCCGGCCGTCTCATATTCGATCGCTCCTTCCCGATCGGTCCGATGAATGCCGATGCTCCCTCTGCGAAGTCTATCGACGACGCTGGGCGCCGGATGGCCCCAGGGGTTTCCCGTCCCCACCGAGATCACGGCAATCCGGGGAGAGGCGGCTTCGAGAAAAGCTTCGGAGGTGGAAGAAGAGCTGCCGTGATGGGCCACTTTCAGGAGCTGCACCGGTCGCGAAGCCAGCAAAGGAATGAGCCTTTGCTCTCCTTCGGCTTCGACATCGCCCGTCAGCAATGCGGCGGTGTCGCCGAGCGAGACGCGCAGCACCAGGGAATCGTCGTTGGCGACCTTTCCCCCACGGCGCGACATCGCAGCGCCCGAAAGCAGCACCTCGAGGCAGGCGGCGCCATAGCAGCGCATGGTCCCGCCGGCGGGATGGAGCTCCGTTATCCGCAAGCTTCCCGCCTGAGCCTCGATCCGTCTCACCAGTGCGGCGTCGGCAGGCGCGCCTCCCAGCCATATCTCGCGAGGCGGAAAGGCCTCCAGGATCGCAGGCAAGCCGCCCCCGTGGTCCTGATGGGCGTGGGTGAGGACGACCGCCTCCAGACGCCGGACACCCCTCGACATCAATGCCGGAAGGACCACCCGTTCTCCGACGTCGAAATCGCTGGCCGCAAAGCCTCCGGCATCAACCAGGACCCATTTCGGACCGGGCAGCCCCACCAGGATCGCGTCGCCCTGCCCGACGTCCAGCGCCATAACGCTGAGCCTTCCCGGAGGCAGCCACGGATCGGGAGGCCACGCCATCAGGACCATGGACGCCAGCACGGCACCGTACAGGACCTTTCCCTCGGGCTTCCTCGTCTTGCAATGCAGTCGCGCCAGGAGGAGGGCTCCCAGGGCCGCGGTGACCGGAAAGGAAGGCGAGGGGACGCGCAGGCATGCACCCGGAATCCGCAGCGCGATCGAGCAGCAGGAGGCGAAGCCAGCGAGCAGCGCCTCCATCCACGCCGCCCCGGCGGCTCCGGGCCGGACCAGGAGAAACCCTCCCAGAACCATGGAGATCGTCAAGAAGGGCGCGGCGATGATATTGAGAAGCAAAGCGACCGGGGAAATCTGCAGGAACCAGCAAGCCATCAGAGGGGTCGACGCCGTCCAGGCGCCCAGGGAAGCCTTGATGCCGCGCGCGGCCCATTGGAGCTTCGCAGGCGCCGGTGTGGCTCCGCCGCCGAGCGCCAGGATTCCCCAGGTTGCCAGGAAAGAAAGCTGGAAGGCCGGGGTGAACAGGTGCTGGGGGGTGACCACCATCAACGCCACCCCCGCAAGCGATTGCGCGTCCCACGCCGAGACCTTGCGCTCGAATCTCTCGCCCAGCTCCTGGAGTCCCGCCGCCAGAGCGCAGCGAAGGATGGGATCCGCGCCTCCCGAAAGCAGCACATAGAACCCTCCGACCCCGGCGAGCAGCGCCGGCTCCGTCCATCGCCGCCACGGCAGCCGCCTCCCCAGGACGCGGAGCATCGCCAGGAGCAGAGCGAAGTGCATCCCTGAGATCGATACGATGTGGTAAACGCCGGTTCTTCGGAACAGCGATTCGGTGCGCCCCTCTCCCCCTTCTCTCTCTCCCAGCAGAATGGCCGCCAGGAAGCGGCGCGACTCCTCCCCGTCCGGATTCTGAAATGAGGCATCCAGGCGGGCCTTCCAGCGCGATCGCAGGCGGTGGATCGCGACCATCGGATCGTCGTACCCCTTTCCCGGAAGGGGCTCGGCGAGCTGGCTGCTCTTGAGATTCCCCAACAGATGGATTCCGTCGGCTTCCAGAGCAAGCCGATAGTCGAATGCGCCCGGGTTGCGGAAGCTTTTTCCCTGGCGCAGGCGCAGCGGCATTTCCCAGCGCGATCCATAGGCCGGACGAAACGCCGGCGCCGGAGCGCGCACCGAAATCCGCACCGTTCCAGGGCAAGGGAGCCAGCCATCCGGGACGGCGACCTCTTCAACCTGGAAGGAGAAGCGGAGACGATCGAGATGAAGGACGGGGTCGGAGATCACCCGGCCCCGCACCCGCGTCAGGCGCGCCGGATCGAGCGGCTCCCGCTCGGCCAGCCGCAGCAGCGGCGCCTGCTGGTAGCTCCGGTGGGTTCGCGAAGCCAGGGCGGCGCCTCCCGTGGCGATGGCCAGGCTTACGCATGCCGCGAGCGCCAGGGAAGGCTGGCGACATCCCGCAAGGGCGCGACGGCGCAGACTCCACGCGGCTGCGATGCAGATCGCTGAGCCGAGGATGAACAGAGGGGGAGGAAGAAGGATTACGCGGGCGGCGGCAATTCCGGAGGCAAAGGCAACCGCCGTGCCGAAGGAAAAGGTGAACCGAGGGGGAGAAGTTCGGCGCACGCGGCAGGCTCGACGCGCGGACCGGCTCCCCGGGGGAAGCTAGCATTTCCCGCGCGCCGCATCAAGTCAGGAGAAAAGGGCGATACGCCCTATCCCCCAGTGCTTGCGCGTCAGCTCGTCCTCGAGAGCCTGCAGCGTCTCATCGCGCGCCTGAGGCGTCATGCTCCTGCCGAACACGGCTGCGCGCGCACGCGCCTGTGCGGCGATGTCCGCGCGCGCTTCGACAGGCAGGCTGCGCCGCGCCGCTTCCAGGAGCGCCGCGTCGAGACGCGTCAAAGCCTGGTCGAGAAGAGAGAGATTTCCCTCTTCCTTTCCCGCATCGCGCCGCAGGCGGCGCGTTTCCGCCGCCGCCACGAACAGCTCGCGCGCCAGCTCCTCTCCGCCCGCGTCGGCCGCTCCGGTCGCGGCGGAGGCAAGACGGCGGGCCAGCCGCCCCAGATGCAGGCGAATCTCCCGGCGCAGCCGTTGCGAGTCCTCCGCTTCCCCGCGCCGCACGGCGGCCATCTCGCGGCGCAGTCGCGCGCGGTGCTCGACCTCGGAGCGGACGTAGGCCAGGGAATTCACCGGCCGTGCCGTGGTGCCCCCGGTGCGGCGCGCGGCGAACACGTCTTCCAAGGCCTCCAGCACGATTGCGATCGGCACGCCGTCGGACCACCAGGAGGCAATCAGCGCCCAGTCGCGGGGGGACAGGAGCAGGTGGGTGCCGCGCAGCGCGCCGAAGCGCTCCTCGATGGTGCGGAAGTAGCGGCGCTCCTCCGCGGAGACCTCCGGCTCGGGTGAGCGGCTCACCGGTTTCTCTCGTACAGGATGCGCAGCCCCGTGAGCGTGAGATCGGGATCGATGGCGTCGACGAAGCGCGAGAGATCCGGCTGCAGCAGCGCCGTCAGGCCGCCGGTGGCCACCACGGCGGGAGTCCCGCCCATCTCCGCGCGCATGCGCTCCAGGATTTCGCGGACCAGCCCCAGGTACCCGAAGACGATTCCCGATTGCATGCTGGCGATCGTGCTCTTGCCGATCGCCCGATCGGGGCGCTTCAAGTCGATGCGCGGCAGCTTGGCGGTAGCCTCGAACAGCGATTGCGCCGAGACCTTCACCCCCGGCGCGATGGCGCCTCCCAGATACTCTCCCCGCGCGCTGACCGCGTCGAAGGTGGTCGCGGTGCCGAAATCGGCGACGATGGAGGCCCTTTGGAAGCGCGCATAGGCCGCCACGCCGTTCACGATTCGGTCGGCCCCCACCTCGTTCGGATTGTCCACCAGGATCGGCATCCCGGTCTTGATGCCGGGGGCCACGAACAGGGGATCAACCCCCAGGTACTTGCGGGCGACCGCCTCGAGCACCGAGTCGAGCGGCGGGACGACGCAGGCGATTGCCACGCCCTGGATCCCGCTGAGGGCGAGGCCGCGTGCCGCGAACAGGCTCTGGATGGCGACGCCGAATTCGTCGGTCGTGCGCCCCCTTTCGGTCGACAGCGACCAGCGGGCTTCCAGAGCCTCGCCGCGGAACACCCCGAGATCGGTGCCGGTGTTCCCGACGTCCACGGCCAGCAGCAGGCTCACGGCATCCTCATGCGGCGGATCTCTCCGAAGTGCAGCGGCCGCACGCTCCCGTCCGCTTCCTGCAGGAGCAGCTCCCCGGAGCTGCCGTAGCCGGCGAAGGTACCGCTCAGGATCTCGTCCCCGAGGTCGATTTGCAGCGGGCTGCCGGGCGGATGGGCCGACCGCTCCAGCATCGCCTCCAGCAGCGTCGCCGGACCGGATGAGAGGAGACGATCGTAATCGGCCTCCCAGAAAGCCAGGATCGCGCCCAGCAGCGCCTCCCGGTCCCAGACATGGCCGCCGGAGAGCCGCAGCGAGGTGGCTTCCCCTTCCATCTCGGCGGGAAACTCAACCAGGTTGACGTTCATGCCGATGCCCACGACAAGCGCCGCAGCGCCCGCTTCTCCGCGAGCCTCCGCCAGGATTCCACCGAGCTTGCGGCCCCGGAAAAGGAGATCGTTGGGCCACTTGATGGCCACTCCGGGGAGCTGGCCCCATTCGGCGAGCGCCCGGGCCGCCCCCGTCGCGGCCGTAAGAGACACGAGGGGAAGCAGGCTCGCAGGCAGCGGCGGGCGAAGAATCAGGCTCGCGTAGAGGCTGACTCCCGCGGGCGAGTGCCAGAAGCGATCGCGCCGTCCGCGGCCCCGGGTCTGCTCCTCGGCCAGTACGAGCGTGCCTTCCGCAGCTCCGCTCTCGAGGAGCTCGAGCGCTTTGTCGTTGGTCGATTCGAGCGCATCGTAGCGGTGCAGCGGCTTTCCGAACCGGCGGGGTGCTGGAAACAAGGCAGGTATCTCCGGCATGCTCACGGCAAAGGCTCCAGGCGCAGCGACAGATCGGCCCAGGGCGCCGAGTGGGTCAAAGCACCGGAGGATACCGCGTCGGCTCCCAGACTCGACAGGCGCCGCACGTTTTCCGCCGTCACTCCTCCCGAGATTTCCACATGGATTCGCCCCCGGGCGACGGCGAGCGCTCGGTTGAGAGCGCGCCCCGACAGGTTGTCCAGGAGCACGGAATCGGCTCCCGATACGATCGCCTCCCGCAGATCGCGCAGCGATGAAACCTCGACCTGGATGGGTGGGCGGCGCCCGACACCACCGCGGCCGGCGCGGCGCACCGCGGCACCCACACCGCCTCCGACTCTCCAGTGATTGTGCTTGATCAAAATGCCGTCGTCCAGACGAAGCCGGTGGTTCTCGCCTCCTCCCACCCGCACCGCGTACTTCTCGGCCAGGCGGAGGCCGGGATGGGTCTTGCGCGTGTCGCGGACGGCACATCGCCCGCGGGCGGCGCGGACGCAGCGATCGGTGTAGGTGGCGATGCCGGAGAGGTGCTGCAGGAAATTGAGGGCCGTGCGCTCGGCCCGCAGGATCGACGCGGCGCGGCCGCGCACCCGGGCGACCGTCTCACCGCGCCGCACTCTGCTGCCGTCGCGCCGCACCGGGGTGAAGCGCAGGGTGGGATCGACGCGGCGGAAGGCCTCGTGGGCGAACTCGATTCCCGCGAGCACCAGCGGCTGCTTCGCGCGAATGGTCCCCACGGCGCGTTGCGCTTTCGGCACGACGGACAGGGTGGTCCGGTCTCCCGAACCCAGATCCTCCCGCAGCGCCTCGCGCACCAGCCTTCCCTGCTCCTGCCGCAGGGCGGATAGGCGCACTCCGCCGGTCACGGTTTTCCGGCGCGGGTTGAGGCATCCGGATCGGAGAGCGCGGCCAGCGTCTGCTCGAGCTTGTCCCGCTTTCCGGCCAGCTCGGTCCGGGAGGAGCGCACCTTCTCGACGATTGCGGCGGGGGCACGTGACACGAAACTATCGTTGGCCAGCTTGGCCTCCAGCGCGGCGATCTCCCGGTCGATCTTCTCCATCTCGCGGCTCAGCCGGCCGCGCTCCTCGCCGGTGTCGCGCTCCTGGGGAAGCAGGAGCGCCATCTCCAGCCCCGTGACCACCCCGCGCACCGCCGCGGCATCCCTGGGTATCTCGTCCACGAAGCGCGTGCCCGACAGCCGCGCCAGCGAGGCCACGGTCGACGCATGCTCCTCGAGGAGCCGCCGCGGGTAGGCCAATTCCGTCTTGAACAAGGCCTCCACCTTGCGGCCCGGATCGAGCTCCGCCTCGGCGCGCAGGTTGCGCAGCTTGCCCACGGCCGCCATCAGGAACTGCATCTCGCGCTCCGCTTCCTCGTCGTGCTCTTCGGGCCGATGGACGGGAAATTGCGCCACCACCAGGGAGTCGCCCTGGTGAGGCAGCCTCTGCCAGATTTCCTCGGTCAGGAAAGGCATGAACGGGTGCAGCAGCCGCAGCGCCCGGTCCAGGGTGCGCAGCAGGACGCTGCGCGCCGTCCGCGCCGCCTCCGCGTCGCTTCCGAGGAGTGCCGGCTTCACCATCTCGAGGTACCAGTCGCAGAACTCGTGCCAGAAGAAGCGGTGCAGCGCCGTCGCCGCCGCGTCGAAGCGGAACTCCTCCAAGGCGGCATCGACTTCCGCCGCGACGCCGTTGACCCGGCTGATGATCCAGCGGTCCGCCAGCGGCAGACCCTTGCCAGCGGCGCGGAAGCGCGGCTCCGAGGGAGGCATCGCGGGGTCCAGGTTCATCAGGGTAAAGCGCGCCGCATTCCAGATCTTGTTGGCGAACGCCTGGTACCCTTCCACCCGCTTGAGGTCGAGCAGGACGTCGGCGCCCGGGGAGGACATGGCGGCCAGCGTGAAGCGCAGCGCGTCGGTCCCGTGCCGCTCCATCAGCTCCAGGGGATCGACGGTGTTACCGCGCGTCTTGCTCATCTTGCGGCCCTTGTCGTCGCGCACCAGGCCGTTGAAGTAGACCTGCGGAAACGGGACCTCGCCCATGAACTTCAACCCCATCATGATCATGCGGGCCACCCAGAAGAACAGGATGTCGTAGCCCGTCACCAGGACCGAGGTGGGATAGAAGCGCCGCAAATCGGCAGCTGCGGTGTCGGGCCATCCCAGGGTGGAGAAGGGCCACAGTGCCGAGCTGAACCAGGTATCGAGGACGTCCGCATCCTGCACCGGATGCGCGGCTCCGCAGGAGGCGCACGCCGCCGGCGTGTCGCGCGACACGGTGATGTGCGCGCAGCGGGCGCAATGCCAGGCCGGGATGCGGTGGCCCCACCAGAGCTGGCGGGAGATGCACCAGTCGTGGATGTTGCGCATCCACTCGTAGTAGTCGTTGCGGCGGTTCTCGGGAACGAAGCGCACCCTGCCGTCCTCCACGGCGCGCAGCGCTTCCGAGGCGAGCGGCTCCATGCGGACGAACCACTGGTCCGACAGCGTCGGCTCGACCACCGTGTCGCTGCGATCGCAGCGGCCCACCGCGTGCCGGTGCTCCTCGATTTTCACGAGGTAGCCTGACGCCTCCAGATCGGCCAGCAGCTTCTTGCGGCAGGCATAGCGATCCAATCCGGCGTACGGCCCGGCCTCGGAGCTCATCTTCGCCGCCTCGTCCATGATGCGCACTGCGGGGAGGCCATGCCGCCGGCCGATGGCGAAGTCGTTCGGATCGTGCGCCGGGGTGACCTTCACCGCCCCGGTGCCGAAGGCGGCATCCACCGCGTCGTCGGCGACGATCGGCAGCTCCCGTCCCAGGATCGGCAGGACCGCATTCTTCCCGACCAGCGCCGCGTAGCGCTCGTCGGCCGGATGCACCGCCACCGCCGTGTCCCCCAGCATCGTTTCGGGCCGGGTCGTCGCCACCGTGATTGATCCGTTGCCTTCCTTGAGCGGATAGCGAATCGAATAGAGCTTGCCGGTGACCTCCTTGTGCACCACCTCCAGGTCCGACAGCGCCGTCCGGCAGCTCGGGCACCAGTTGACGATTGCCTTGTCGCGGTAGATGAGCCCCTCTTCGTACAGGCGCACGAAGACCTCGCGCACCGCGACGGAGAGCCCCTCGTCGAGGGTGAACCGCAGGCGGCTCCAGTCACAGGAGGCCCCCAGCCGCTTCAGCTGCTCGACAATGGCGCTGCCGTGCTCCTCCTTCCAGGCCCACACGCGCTTCTGGAACGCCTCGCGGCCCAGCACGTGCCGGCTCGTCCCCTCCTTCTGCAGCTCGCGCTCGACCACCATCTGCGTCGCGATCCCGGCATGGTCGGTCCCCGGAAGCCACAGCGTGTTCCTCCCCTGCATGCGGCGCCAGCGCACCAGAACGTCCTGCAAAGTATTGTTGAGCGCGTGGCCGGCGTGCAGCCTTCCCGTGATGTTGGGCGGCGGGATGACGATGCAGAAAGGCTCCGACTGGGAAGACGGATCGGGAGTGAAGTAGCCCGAGGCAAGCCAGTGGGCGCTCCAACGGCCCTCCACCTCCGCCGGATCGAAGCGCTTCGGGACTTCCATGCGTGGCACTCCTGAGGAGCATGCCCGCGCGGCGATGCTCCCGAAAAACAAAGGAGGCAGGCACGGGCCTGCCCCCTGATCCATGGACCTGCGCGGTGGGATCAGCCTTCCCGGGAAATCTTCTCCTCGAGCTCCCGGATGCGCTGGCGAATCAGGTTCTCGGCGATTTCGGGGATTACCTCCCAGGCAATCTCCCGAACGATCCGATCGGAGAGCTTCTCGACCACGCGTGAGGCGATCCGATCCACCTGGTCGGGACTGAGGCCGTTGCCTCCGGTCTCACCGTGGGTCTCGGCTGCGTAGGCGGCCTGGACCGCTTCCGCGGAGATGGGCTGCTCCGCTTCGCGCGCCATGGCGGACTCGCCGCGCATCGGCGCCCTCTCTTCGGTCTCGGGACGCGATGAGAGGGGCGCGGAGGAAAGCCCGCTGGCCAGCTCGTCCCAGGTCCCCGCCGAAGCTTCCTCGGAAGAGCTCGACGGGGGCGGGATGTCTTCCGGATCGAGGTGAACGGTCTGGATCGACTCGCCCGCTTCGCTGCCGAATTCGCGCCGCGCGGAAGGCTCGTCGTCGTAGCGATCCGGCACGATGCGAACCTCAACTTCCTGCGCAGCGCCCGCCGGCTCGGGGGCTTCGGCAGTCGGTTCTTCTATCGCCTCGCGGACGCCAGCCGGCATCGTCACGGCCGGTGCGGCCATGGCAATCAGCTCCTCCACGCGCGCGATCAGCACTTGCGATTCGAACGGCTTGGTCAGGTGGCCATCCGCTCCCACGGCTTGCGCGCGATTTTTATCGAAAGGCTCGAAGGTGCCGGTCAGCAGCAGGACGGGAATCCGCGAAGTGGTCGGATCCCCCTTCACCTTCTCGCACACTTCGTAGCCGTTGGCCTCCGGCATGATCACGTCCAACAGCGCGATATCGGGCCGGACCTCGTGAATCTTGCGCAGCGCCTGTGAGCCATTGCCGACGGCATAGACCTGATAGTCCCCTTCCGAGAAGGTCAGCTCGACGACCTTCTGGATGGTGATGCTGTCGTCCGCTAGAAGGATTTTCTTCGGCATGCCGCCCCCGGCCCGCAGGTCCCGGAACGCTCGGGAATCGCTCCCGGCGACAGGGCCTTCGTCTTGAGCCGGCTCAACTTAGCAGATGGGATCCGAGAGTGTCAAGGCTCCCCGCGTGTAGCTCAACGCAGCTGCTTCTCCGCCAAATCGAGCAAGGACTCGGGGGGGAGCCCGCCGTTGGCGAGGAGGGTACCGTCGCGACCAATCAGAAAGTAGTTCGGCGCGCCGAGGAACCGGTACAGCCTCTGCAAAGGCCTGTCCCGAAGCGCCTCCCCCGTCTCGATCGTCTGGGGCCAGGACATTTCATGCGATGTCGCGAAGGCCTCCACCTGCTCTTTCGCCCCCCCGAGGTGGACTCCGAGAATCTCGAATCCTCGCGGGTGGAGACGACGATAGCCCGCCACGAGCGTCTTCGCGTGGGCCACGCAACCCTGGCACCAGGTTCCCCAGAAATCGAGCAGGAGCACCTGCCCGCGAAAATCGCTCAGGTGGCGGCGTTTCCCGTCGAAGTCGACGAAGGCGAAGTCGGGCGCGGGGCTATCCACCTCGAGGCTGGGCCGCTCCGGGAGCTTCTCGGCGAGCGGTTTCAGAGTCAGTGTCGAGCCATCGTGGTCCACCGAGAACTCGTAGGTCGCTCCTCCGAGACTGACCTGGCGTTCCCAGATCCAGAAGAACTCGCGCGAGGCCCGGTTCGCGGGATCCAGCTTTCCATCGCCATTCAGGTCGAACAGGGCCGCGTTGTAGTCGTCGTCGTAAGAGCCGGCGGTTCCCCACAGCGCGAAGGCGATCTGCATCCCGGGGCCGCGCACCACTCCTTTGCGCAGCGTCGATTGGGACAGGATCGCTTTCGGCCTGGCTCCCGTCCCTCGCATCAGCTCCGCCGGATTCTCCGAAAAGGTCATGCGAAACATCACGCGACCGCCCGTCGTCTGCACGCCGGTGTCGATCTCGGCGACCCAGAGCGCTTTCCGCCCGGAATGGCGGGAACGGACCCGTAGATCGACGCTTTGTTTTCGCACTGGATAGCGGCGATCGTCGCCGAGGTCGCCGTCCGAATCCAGATCGGCCGTCACGAAGGCGGCTCCCCGTGAATCGAGATCGACGGCAAGGGTCACCGTGTGGTCCAGACTCGCGAGAACCGTGTCGAAGAGCGCGCTGGGGGAAAGGCCGGTAAGCCCGGGCTTCAAGGGAACGTAATCAGGATCCTCGCTCCACCGGGCGGCCGCCTTGCGGAACTCCGCTTCGGAGAGCCAGTGGACGGAACCTGCTCCCACGTCCACGAGGACCGGCTCCGTCGTGGCAATCCTGAGGACTTCGGGCTGTACCGAGGGAGGAAGTGGCGGCAGCGCGGCTAACAGGAGAAGAAACGACCCGATCTTCATGGAAGCACTCGCTTCCGTTATCTCGGCGACGAGCTCACCGCCGCTTTCCGGCAGGCGCTCCGCGACGAGATCGTGCAGACGATCGTCTCCTGGCGCCTGTGGCAGCACTCTTCCGGCTGCGCACACCCTTCGTACGAGCCCGCGCGCGCGACTTTCCGTTGCGCCGCTCCGACGCGGCGGGAGCCGCCGCATTGCCGCGGGGATGGATGTTGGTGCGCACCCATTCGACCACTTCCGAGGTGGTGGCCCCGGGCGTGAAGATGGCGCGCACTCCCGCCTTCTTTAAGACGGGGATGTCGTCTTCCGGGATGATGCCGCCGCCGAAGACCGGCACCTCGACATCGGCATCCTCCAACAGGCGGATGACTCTGGGAAACAGTGTGTTGTGCGCGCCGCTCAGGATGCTCAGCGACACGGCATCGACGTCTTCCTGGAGCGCGGTGGCCACCACCATCTCGGGGGTCTGGTGCAGCCCGGTGTAGATCACCTCGAAGCCCGCGTCGCGCAGCGCCCGCGCGATGATCTTGGCGCCGCGATCATGGCCGTCGAGACCGACCTTGCCGACGAGCAGGCGAATCTTGCCCGCCGCCGAGGGGCCGACCGGTCCGCCGCGCTCAGAAGTAGGTTTTTTCTTCGCGATACTCACCGAACACCTTCTTCATGGTGCCGCATATCTCCCCCACCGAAGCATAGGCCTCGACCGCCGCGAGGATGGGCGGCATGAGATTGGCTCCGTTCTTGGCCGCGGCGCTCAGGGATTCCAGGGCCTTTCGGTGGACGGCCGCGTCGCGCCGGCGCCGGACCGACTGCAGCTGGCGGATCTGGGCCCGCTCCACCGCCGGCGAAATCTTCAGGATTTCGACCGGCTCATGCTCTCCTTCCTGGAACCGGTTCACGCCCACCATCACCTTCTCGCCGCGCTCCAGCTGCTGCTGGTAGCGGAACGAGGCCTCGGCGATCTCGCGCTGCGGGAAGCCCTGCTCGATGGCGGCGACGATGCCGCCCATCCGATCCACCGCGTCGATGAGATCCATCGCCTCCTTTTCGATCCGGTCGGTCATGCTCTCGAGGAAATAGGACCCGGCCAGCGGGTCGACGGTCGCCGCCACGCCGGTTTCCTCGGCCAGGATCTGCTGCGTGCGCAGCGCGATCGTGACCGCCTTCTCGGTGGGCAGTCCCAGCGTCTCGTCCATCGAGTTGGTGTGCAGCGACTGCGTTCCACCGAGCACCGCGGAGAGCGCCTGCAGCGCCACCCGCACGATGTTGTTGTAAGGCTGCTGGGCGGTGAGCGAGCAGCCCGCCGTCTGGGCATGCGTGCGCAGCATCCAGGAGCGCGGGTCCTTCGCCCCGAAGCGGTCCCGCATGACCCGCGACCAGATGCGGCGGGCGGCGCGGTACTTGGCGATCTCCTCGAAGAAATCGGAATGGGCGTTGAAGAAGAACGACAGGCGCGGCGCGAAGGCGTCGACGTCCTGCCCCGCCCGCGTGCAGGCCTCGACATAGCCGATCCCGTCGGCCAGCGTGAAGGCCAGCTCCTGCGCCGCCGTGGAGCCCGCCTCGCGGATGTGGTAGCCGCTGATCGAGACGGTGTTCCAGGCCGGCACCTCTCGCGTGCAGAAGTCGATCATGTCGACGATGATGCGCATCGACGGCCGCGGAGGATAGATCCACTCCTTCTGGGCGATGTACTCCTTCAGGATGTCGTTCTGGATCGTCCCGCGGACGCGGTCCCAGGAGACGTTCTGCTTGCGGGCGACCGCCAGGTACATCGCCAGCAGGACCGCGGCCGGCGCATTGATGGTCATGGAGGTGGAGACCTGCTCGAGCGGGATCCCCTCGAACAGCGTCTCCATGTCGGCCAGGGTGTCGATCGCCACCCCTTCCCGTCCCACCTCTCCTTCCGAGCGCGCGTCGTCGGAGTCCAGGCCCATCAGCGTGGGCATGTCGAAGGCGACCGAGAGACCCGTCTGGCCGTGGCGCAGAAGGTAGCGGTAGCGGCGATTGGTATCGCGCGGCGTCCCGAACCCCGAGAACTGCCGCATGGTCCAGAGCCGACCACGGTACATGGTGGGGTGCGGGCCGCGCGTGTACGGGAACTCTCCGGGCTGTCCGAGCTTCGTTTCCGGGTCCCAGCGCTCCAGGTCCTCCCAGGTGTAGAGGCGGTCGACCGGGCTGCCCGAAATCGTGGTGAACTCAGGCAGGCGCTCCGGCGCGCCGCGTCCTGCCATCCGCCGCGTCTCCTCTTCCCAGTCCTTGCGAGTGCGGCGGGTCAGGACTCCCCCTGCCGGCTGCTTCATCAGGATCTCCTTCCGAGGTCTTCCAGGATCCGGCGGGCGATGACCAGCCGCTGGATCTCGGAGGTCCCCTCGTAAATCGTGGTCACCCGCGCATCCCGATAGTACCGCTCTACGGGGTACTCGCGCGAGTAGCCGTAGGCGCCATGGATCTGCAGCGCCTGGTAGGCGACCCGGTTCACCATCTCGCTGGCGAACAGCTTCGCCATGGAGGCCTCTTTGGTGAAGGGCACGTCCCCCTTGTCGCGCAGGCGCGCAGCCCGGTGCACCAGCAGCCGGGCCGCCTCGATGGCGGTCGCCATGTCGGCCAGCATGAACTGGATCGCCTGGAAATTCACGATCGACTCCCCGAACGCCTTGCGCTGCCGCGCGAAGGAGATCGCTTCCTCCAGAGCGCCGCGCGCGATCCCCACCGCCTGCGCGCCGATGCCGATGCGCGCCCCGTCCAGCGTCGCCATGGCGATCTTGAAACCCTGGCCCTCTTCTCCGAGGCGGTTCCCGGCCGGCACCCGGCAATCCTGCAGCAGCAGGCTGCCGGTCAGGGAGGAGCGCAGCCCCATCTTGTCCTCCACCTTGCCGAAGGCGAACCCGGGGAAATCCTTCTCCACCAGGAAGGCGGTCAGTCCGCGGGCCCCCTGCGCCGGGTCGGTGGCCGCCACCACCACGAAGAGCTGTCCGATGCCGACGTTGGTCACCCAGGCCTTGTCCCCGTTAAGAAAGTAGAAGTCTCCCTCGCGACGGGCTCGCGCCCGCAGGTGGGCGGCATCCGACCCCGAGTCGGGCTCGGTGAGCGAGAAGCCTCCGAGGATCTCGCCGCGCGCCAGGCGAGGCAGGTAGCGCCGGCGCTGCTCCTCGCTTCCGAAGCGCACGATCGGCCCGGCGCACACCGAGTTGGTCACGCTGACCGTCACCGCCAGCGCGGCGGAGCCCCGGGCGATCTCCTCGATGGCCACCGCGCCTCCGAGGGCGTCCAGGCCGGCCCCGCCATAGGCTTCCGGAATGGTCATCCCGAGCAAGCCGAGCTCCGCCAGGCGGGCCACGGCGCGGGCCGGAAACTCCGAGCGGCGGTCCAGCTCCCCCGCCTCGGGAGAAACCTCGCGGGCGACGAACTCCCTCAGGGTGTCGCGGACGAGAAGATGCTCTTCGGAAAGCGCGAACGGCACGGTGGGTCAGTCCTTCAGAAGGTTGGCGGCGATGACCAGGCGCTGGATCTCGGAAGTGCCTTCATAGATCTCGGTGATCTTGGCGTCGCGGAAGTAGCGCTCCACCGGATAGTCGTTCATGTAGCCGTAGCCGCCATGGATCTGGACCGCCTTGACGGCGCTGCGCATCGCCACCTCGGAGGCGAAGAGCTTGGCCTGCGCGGCCTCGAGCGTGAAGCGCTTTCCCTGGTCCTTGGTCCAGGCGGCGCGCTGCGTGAGCAGCCGCGCGGCGTCCACCTCGGTGGCCATGTCGGCCAGCATGAACTGGATGGCCTGGAACTCCGAGATCGCCTTCCCGAAGGCCTTGCGCTGCTGCGAGTAGCGCGTCGACTCCTCCAGGCAGGCCCGAGCGATGCCTACGGCCTGGGCCGCGATGCCGATGCGCCCCCCGTCCAGCGTGTTCATGGCAATCTTGAATCCCATGCCCTCGGCTCCCAGCCGGTTCGCCTCCGGAATCTCGCACTCCTCGAAGACCATCTCCACCGATCCGGAGCAGGTGATTCCGAGCTTCACTTCGTCCTTGCCGAGGCGGAACCCGGAAGTCCCCTTCTCCACCAGGAAGGCCGAGATCCCGTGGTGCTTCTGCGCGCGATCGGTCACCGCGAAGACCAGCGCCGTGTCGGCGGCCACCCCGTTGGTGATGAAGTTCTTGGTCCCGTTGAGGACGTAGCCGCCGCCCCGGCGGACCGCGGTGGTCTGCTGGGCGCCGGCGTCGGAGCCGGCCCCCGGCTCGGACAGGCAGAAGCAGCCGATCTTCTCGCCGCGCGCGTGCGGCGCCAGGATCCGGCGCTTCTGCTCGTCGTTGCCGAATTTCTCCACCGGATGGCAGAACAAGGAGTTGTTCACCGAGACGATGACCCCGGTCGAAGCACAGGCCCGCGACAGCTCCTCGATGACCAGCGTGTAGGTCAGCGTGTCGAGGCCCGACCCGCCGTGCTCCTCGGGCACCATGACGCCCATCAGGTTGAGCTCGGCGCACTTTTTCACGTTCTCGTAGGGGAACTCGCGGGTTCGATCGAACTGCGCGGCGTGCGGCGCGATCTCCTTCTCGGCGAAATCGCGCACCATGTCGCGGATGGTGACGTGCTCGGAGGTCAGCTCCATTTCCATCGAAAGTGTCCCTGGCTTGTGAGTCGATCCGGTCCGCGCCGCGCGACGGTCCTGCCGGCGCGGCATCGAGGCGCTGGAAGGCGGTAAGCTGTCACGCTGCAAGCCGTTGCAGGATAGCAATGGGGCGGAAGGACTGTCAACCGCGGGCGCCTGCCCGGCGGATTTCAGGGCTCCGGCTCGATCAGCCCGAAATTTCCGTCCCGCCGGCGGTAGAGGACCGAAAGGCGCCGCGACGAGGCGTTGCGGAACACCAGGAACTCCTTGTCGGTTCCCTTGACCTGCAGGAGGGCCTCCTCCAGGGACATCGGCTTGAGGGGCGAGGCGTCGACGCGCACCACCTGGGGCTCCTCGGCGGCGCCATCGCCGTCCGCTTCCGGCTGACGGGGAGAGGCCTTCATCCCCTGCCGCTTCTTCTCCACCTTGACCTTGTCGCGGTGCTTCTTCGCCTGCCGCTCGAGCTTCTCCGCCACCAGCGTCAGGGTGGAATACATGTCGGCCGTCTCGCCGGCGGCCGAGAGCGTGACATGGCGCCCGTGGACCACCACCTCGGCCCGATGGCGCCGCTTCTCGACCGCCAGGATGACGTGCGCCTCCATCAGATGATCCAGGAACCGGTCCAGTTTTCCCAGGCGCTCCTCGGCTGATTTCTTGAGCGCCGGACTGATCTCGATCTGCCTGCCCGTGAAGTGGAACTTCATGGCTCGCTCCTTCAGCGAAACCCCTGCCGGCGCTCGTTCGAGGACGGAATGCGCAGCTCCTCCCGGTACTTGGCGACCGTGCGTCGCGCAATCTGGAGCCCTT
>DASTZC010000030.1 GCA_035764505.1 Candidatus Polarisedimenticolia bacterium | reverse complement strand
GCGGCGCCGCGGACCCGGAGATAGGCATGCCCGAGCCGGAGCAGACAAAGAACCTCGCCACCAACCGCCAGGCCGGGCACGAGTATTTCATTGAGGAGCGCATGGAGGCGGGGATTGCCCTCTCCGGCACCGAGGTCAAATCGCTGCGCGCGGGACGAGCCAATCTCAAGGACAGCTACGCGTTGCTGCGCGGCGGGGAGGTATGGCTGCTGAACTGCCACATTTCCCCCTACTCGCACGGCAACATCAACAACCACGAGCCGCTGCGCGATCGCAAGCTGCTGCTGCACCGGGAGGAGATCCGGCGGCTCGACCGGCGCCGCAAGAGCGCAGGGCTGACGCTGATCCCGCTGCGACTCTATCTGAAGAAGGGCCGCGTGAAGGTGGAAATCGCCGTGGCGCGGGGCAAGAAGCTGTACGACAAGCGCGAGGCGATCAAGAAACGCGATCAGGATCGCGAGAGCCGCCGGGGAGAATGATCGGCAGGTCCGGCCGGACGGAGCGCTGCGCCGAAACCATCTCGGTGACCAGCCGGCGCACCTCGTTCAGGTCGAACGGCTTCTGCAGGTAGGGGGTGCCGGATTCCTGCAGGAAGGTCTGGGTGTCGGGGTTGGCCACATCCCCCGTGGTGAAGATGATGCGGCTCAGCAGGCGCGAGTCGAGCTCGCGCAGGTGGCGGTAGAGCTCCTGGCCCGTCATCCCGGGCATCTTCAGGTCCGAAATCACCACGTCGAAGAACCCGGCGCGCAGCTTGTTCAGCGCCAGGCGGCCGTTGATCGCCGTCTCGATCTGATGTCCGTCCAGGCGCAGTACGTCGTAGAGGATGTCGACAATCGAGGCCTCGTCGTCCACCACGAGGATGCGCGCCGACGGGGTGCTGCCCGCCGCGACCTCTTCGGCGGGCGCGGCCGGTAGGGGCAGCTCGTCCACGGCCGGCACCGGCAGCTCCACGTGAATGGTGCTCCCCTCGCCCCGGCCGCTCTCCGCCCAGATCCGGCCACGGTGCTCCTGCACGATCCCGTAGCAGATCGACAATCCCAATCCGGCCCCCTGGCCGACCTCTTTGGTGGTGAAGAAGGGATCGAAGATGCGGGACAGGTTCTCCGGAGAGATCCCGGGACCAGTGTCGCCAATCTCCACCTTGACGTGGCCGTCCACCCGATGCGTGCGCACCGTCAGCGTCCCGGGAGATGGCTGGCCGCTCATCGCCTGCTGCGCGTTGTGGAGGATGTTCACGAAGGCCTGCTGCAGCTGGGAGGCGTCCGCCATGACGCGCGGCAAGCTCTTCTCCAGCTCGCGCACCACCTGGATGTTGTCGACTTTGAGGGGATAGGCCTTCAGCTCCAGCACGCTCTCGAGCAGCGCGTTGAGATCGATGGCCCGCTTCTCGGCCTTGTTCTTGCGGGCGAAGATGAGCAGGTTCTGCACGATCCTCCGGCAGCGCTCCGCCTCCGACTCGATCTTGTCCAGGCCCCGACGGACCTCTTCGGGCAGGTTCATGCGCAGCAGGAGCTGGGAGTAGCCGAGCACCCCCGCCAGGGGATTGTTCAGCTCGTGCGCCACGCCCGACACCAATTGGCCGACCACCGACATCTTCTCGGCCTGCACCAGCTGATTCTGGGCCTCCTCCAGCTCGCGCGTCCGCTCCTGCACCTTCTGCTCCAGCATCTGGTTCGTCCCCTCCAGCTCCTCGCGCGACTTCTGAAGCTTGAGGGTCATCTGGTTGAAGCTCTTGGCGAGCTCCCCGATCTCGTCCTGCGAATCGAGCCGTAGCAGCACGTCGAGGTCGCCGCGGGCGATGCGCCGCGTGGCCTCCACCAGCTGCGCCACCGGATCGGCGATGATCCGCACCAGCAGGATGGTGAGCAGGATCCCGATGACGATGACCGCCAGGGTGGCAAACCCCAGGGCGCGCTCGAGGCGACGGATGTCCCCTTTCATGCCTTCCGTCGACAGGGCCAGGCAGACCGCTCCAATCTGCTCCCGCGGGCCCCGCGCGGCGTTGCGCGCATCCGGGAGAAAACCGATCTCTTCCCCAAGGCTCCGGCGCGACTGCGTAAGCACCGGGAAGCGGAAGATGTAGGCTTCGCGCCCCGAAGCCTCCTCGCGGTACAGCCGGACCTCCCCGTCCTCCACCTCGGCCCCCAGGGGCACCTCCTCGGTGTCGGCGACCAGGCTCGGTGCGGGCGGCACCCGGTTCCTCGGCGCGGCGCGCGAGTAGAGCGCTTCTCCCCGCGCGTCCAGAATCACGACGAAGGCGTAGTCGGTGTCGCGGGTCACCTCGGAAGCGAGGGCGTCGAGCAGCTCGCGGTTGCGGGTGAAGACTCCGAGCTCCGCGTCGTTGGCGAGGTTGCGCGTGAGCAGCGCCCCCCTCTGTATCAGCTTGCTCGACTCGTCCTTCACCTCCCGGACCAGGAAGATCCAGCCCATCGCCAGCGAGGTGGTGATCAAAAGTGCCGAGATCAGCAGGATGAATTTGCCCCGGAGCCCGCGGCTGAAGCGGGTGGCCTTCTGC
>DASTZC010000029.1 GCA_035764505.1 Candidatus Polarisedimenticolia bacterium | reverse complement strand
CGGCGCTGTCCGACGACGATTTGACGGGGAGCGGCGTGGAGAGGCTCTGGAAAGCGGCACTCGATCCGTCGCTGCGGGAGGAAATCACCTATTCGCGGGTCGGATCGAAGCTCACGGAACCGGCCGATCAGGATCTGCTGTTGCGGCTGGCGGCCCTGCCCGGTCCGGAGCCCGGCCCGTCCGAGACGGAGGATTGTCTGAAACGCCTGAAGAGCGCGCGTCTGGCACGCAGGCTGCAGGAAGTGCAGGAGAGGCTGGAACGGGCCGTTGACGGGACTCCGGTGGATGACCTGCTGCGGCAGAAGATGGATTTGCGACGCGAGATTCATGCGCTGAGGAGCGCCACCGCCCCGTAGGGGGAGGGCGAACCGCCCAACACCGGCCCGGCGGCCGGTATCTCAGCAAGGAGGCCCTGGGTGGGCATCGAAGACAAGTACGAAGAAGTACGGCACCTGATCAACATCGGGAGGGAGAAGGGGTACCTCGTTTACGACGAGGTGAACGACATCCTTCCCGAGGAGGTCAGCTCCCCCGAGGAAATCGACGACATCTTCCTGCTCTTCGATCAGCTGGGAATCGAGGTCGTGGACTCGGAGGCCGGCTACAGCAAGCGCAAGGACGGCGAGAAGGTCGAGAAGGAGGCCGAGCCCGAGCCGGAGGCGGCCGAGCCCACCAAGTTCGAGATCACCCCCGGAATTCTCGACAAGACCAACGACCCCGTCCGCATGTACCTGCGGGAGATGGGGACGGTGCCCCTGTTGACGCGCGAGGGGGAGGTGGAGATCGCCCGGCGCATCGAGCGGGGCGAGAAGAAGATCGTCAAGGCGCTCTCGCGCAGCAACTACGTCATCAACGAGCTGCTGCGTCTCGGCAAAGGGCTGCGGGCGCGGGAGACTCGGCTGGCCGACGTGGTCACGGTCGCCATCGAGGAAGGGGTCGAGGAGAACACCGAGGTGGGCCGCAAGCGGGCGCTGGACGGGATCGCCAAGATTGCCCGTCTGCACACCCGCACCCAGAAGGTGGAGAAGCACCTGCAGCGGCTCACCGAGGGGTCCCGGATTTACATCAAGGAGATGCGCAACCTGACCCGCCTGCGGGTCCTGGTGGCGCGCGAGATCAAGGAGCTCGACCTCTCGAACAACCGGGTGATGGAGTTCTCCAAGCGGCTGAAGGAGAGCGCCGAGAAGGTGCGGCTCCTGGAAGAGGACATCAAGGGATACCGGCGCCGGCTCAAGCTGTCCAAGCTGGCCAAGGTGCGCAAGGAGCTGAAGGACAAGGTCGGGGTCGCCGCCCAGGAGATCCGCAACGCCGAGGCCGCCATGGAGACCTCCGCGCTGGAGCTGCGCGCCACCGCCGACTACATCACCCAGGGGGAGCGCGAGGCGGAGAAGGCCAAGACCGAGCTGGTGGAGGCCAACCTCCGGCTGGTGGTCTCGATCGCCAAGAAGTACACCAACCGCGGCCTGCAGTTCCTCGACCTGATCCAGGAGGGGAACATCGGGCTGATGAAGGCGGTCGACAAATTCGAGTACCGCCGCGGCTACAAGTTCTCGACCTACGCGACCTGGTGGATCCGGCAGGCAATCACCCGCGCGATCGCCGACCAGGCCCGGACCATCCGCATCCCGGTGCACATGATCGAGACGATCAACAAGCTGATCCGGACTTCACGCAGTCTCGTCCAGGAGATCGGCCGGGAGCCGACCCCGGAGGAGATCGCGAAAAAAATGGGGATTCCCGTGGCCAAAGTGCGGAAGGTGCTCAAGATCGCGCAGGAGCCGATATCCCTGGAGACGCCGATTGGCGAGGAGGAGGACAGCCACCTCGGAGATTTCATCGAGGACCGCGCCGTCGTCTCCCCGGTCGAGGCGGTCATCAACCTGAACCTCAAGGAGCAGACGCAGCGGGTGCTCAAGACGCTGTCGCCCCGCGAGGAGATGGTCCTCAAGATGCGCTTCGGCGTGGGCGACGGCAGCGAGCACACCCTCGAGGAGGTCGGGCAGTCCTTCGCGGTGACGCGCGAGCGCATCCGCCAGATCGAATCGAAGGCGCTGCGCAAGCTGCGCCACCCCTCGCGCAGCCAGAAGCTTCGCGCCTTCCTGGAGAATTCGGGGCTGTAAGAACCGGTGCCGCGGATCGGATAGGATGATGGGCCGGCCTTCGGGCCGGCCTTTTCTTTTCATCCGGGAGACGATTCGCATGCTGCGCTGGCTCTTCCAGTTTCTCCTGACGCTCGCCCTGTCGCTCTGGGTCGGCACTATCGCGTTCTTCTCCGCCGTCATCGCCCCCACCATCTTTCAGGCCATGGATCGTGCCGCCGCGGGGAAGCTGCTGGCGGAGGTCTTCCCGCGCTACTATCGGGCGGGCGTCGTGTGCGGCGTGTCGGCCCTGCTGTCGGTCCTCGTGCTGTTCCTTTTCGAGTCGGGCTCGCGCGGCCTGCGCTTCCTGCAAACCCTCCTCATGCTCGTCATGCTTTCCTCCACCCTCTACGCCGGCTGGATTCTCGAGCCGCGCATCCACCGCCTCAAGGAGGAGCGCGTCAGCGCGGCGACTCCCATCGCGCGCGCCGAGGCGCAGAAGCGCTTCGATGCGCTTCACGCGCGCTCGGTCCAGGCCAATCTGGCGGTTCTGGCGATGGGAATCGCGGGACTGGGAAGTCTCGCGGTCAGAAGCGGCAAGAACTAGAGTTCGACGGATTCACCCTAGCTTGCCGGCACGAGCCGCAGCTCGCGCAGCTTCTCCTCGATCCGCCGCGCGGCGTAGGCATGGGCGCGCGCATCGGGGTGGGTCTCGCCGGGGATCATCCATTGCGGGAAATCGGGCGGGGCGCCGGATCCCAGGTCCACCACCGTGGCCCCCAGCCCGGGAAACAGGCTCTCCGCCAGCTGCGACGAATCGAGTCGGTGCGGGTTGGTCCAAAGCACCAGGACGAAAGCCACGCCCTGCGATTCGACGTATTCCTTCATCGCCTTCACCAGGGCGCGCGTCAACTCGAGGCTGGGCGGAGGCCCCGACTTCGCCCAGAACAGCCCGACCACATCGCAAAGGTGGCAATCCACCAGATCCTCGTAGCGGCGTGGGGGACTTACCTCTATCAGCCGGCCCTCTTTAACCGCGAAGCGCGGCTTGGTTCCTGGAAAGCGGGCTTTCGGAAAGATGAATCGCCGGTCGGCGTTGTCGTTGCGCATCACATGGTCCAGGAGGAAGGTATAGACGACGACCTTGGTGTTGAAGCGCGGAAGCTCCTCTTTCAGCCGGAGCAGCGCCTGATCGGTCCCGTACCCCTGGACCCCCAGATTGACCGCCTGCAGCCCGAAGGCTGGATCGGCGCCGAGGCGCCCCACGAAGGTCTCCTCGTAAGGGAGGCCGTGCCCGAAGGTGTAGGAGCAGCCGGCGAACAGCGCGGACGGCCGCGTCGGATCGAATCGGACGCCCGGCGCCGCAATCCGAATCCCTTGATCGTCGAAGGCTATCTGCACGGGCCGCCCGGCCGAGCCAAAGCGCTGGGTGATGACCAGTCTCGGAACGTAGGACCATCCCAGGACCGGATCGAAGCGCGAGATCCGATACTCCATCGGCGTCCATCCGGTGCGGAAAGGGTAGCTCGTCCAGCGCAGGATGGCCTCGCCGGCGCCCAGGACGACCAGCACCGACAGGAGCAAAGCGGCCGCGGCATAGAGTAGATGACGCCCGGTCGGGAAAGTCCGCGCGGCCAGGGCCGCAATCCGATTACGTCGAAGCCATGCGACCAGCGCCGCCGCCAGGCAGGCAACGCTCAGGACCAGGCAGTAGGGGGCCAGGTTGCCGATCTGCCAGACCAGGGGAACGAAGCTCCCCAGCACCTGCGGCCACAGCAGAATGGCGAGGACCAGGAGGGAGGCGGGGAGCAGGGTGGCGAAGAGGGATCGTCCCTCGGAAGACGCGATCATCGAGGCAGGGCGCTGACCCCGCTGAGCCGCCGGCAGGCTTCCTCGAGCGCGGCGTCCTGCTTGGCGAAGCAGAGGCGCACCTGGCTCCTCCCATCCGCCGGATCGGCGTAGAAGGAGCTGCCCGGCACCGACGCGACGCCGCCCCGCTTCAGGAGGAAATCGGAGGCGGCCTTGTCGTCGGATAGCCCGAGCGTCGCAACATCGGCCAGCAGGTAGTAGGAGCCGTGCGGCCGCAGCGGACGCAGCCCGCCGGTTTCGCAGGCGGCGCAGGTCATCTCGAGCTTGCGCGCGTAGTCCGCCCGCAGCTGTTCGTAATAAGACGCGGGCAGATCGAAGGCCTTGACCACCCCGTGCTGCAGCGGTGTCGGTGCGCAGATGTAGAGCAGATCGTTCAGAAGGCCGACTTTCTCCATCAGAGGGGCGGCCCCGACCGCGTATCCGAGGCGCCACCCCGTCATGTTGTAGGTCTTGGAGAAGCCAGAAAGCGTTATCGTCCTGTCTTCCATGCCGGGAAGCGACCCGAGGCTCACGTGCCGGCGTCCGTCGTAAAGGATGTACTCGTAAATCTCATCGGTGATGGCCAGAACGTCGTGACGCTCGCACAGCTTCCCGATGAGATCCAGCTCTTCCCGACTGAAGACCTTGCCGCACGGATTCGAGGGGGTGTTGATGACGATGGCGCGGGTCCGTTCCCCGAAGGCCTGCTCCAGCTCGCGCGGGTCAAAGCTCCAGTCGGGCGGCCGGATCGTCACGAACCGGAAGCTCGCCTGGCAGAGCTTGAGAATGTTCAGGTGGTAGCCGTAGAAAGGGGAGAAGAGGATCACCTCGTCGCCCGGCTCGACGCAGGCCAGCGCCGCCGCCACGAATCCCCCCGTCGACCCCACCGTCACCACCACCTCACGATCGGGATCGCAGCGGATGCCGTTGTAGCGGTGCATCTTCTCGGCAATCTTCGCCCGCAGCGGGTCGATCCCCTCGAATTTCGAGTAGATGCTCCGGTCGGCGCGCACCGATTCGACCGCCGCCTCCTTGACCATATCGGGAACCGGCTGGTCGCAGATACCCTGCCCCAGGTTGATCCCCCCGGCAAGCTCGCACTCACGCGACATGCGGCGGATGTCGGATTGCACGAGACCACGGATGCGCGCGGCGAAAGAAGATCGCAAGGCTGGCTTCGAGGATTTCAACGCGCTTCCTTGAGGGTGGCGACGATCTCACGGCAGAAGGCGGGAATGTCGTCCGGCTTGCGGGAGGTGATCAGGTTGCCGTCGCGCACCACCTCGCGGTCGACCCACTCCGCCCCCGCATGCACCATATCGTCCTTGATGGCGATGTAGGAGGTCAGGCTCCGCCCGCGGGCGATCCCGGCGGAGGCCAGGACCCAGCCGGCATGGCAGATGGCGGCGACCAGGCGGCGCTTCTCGTACAGCTCCTTCACCAGCCGCAGGACTCCGGCATCCTGGCGCAGCCGGTCGGGGGCCCAGCCGCCGGGGATGACCACCCCGAGAAACTCCTCGGAGCGCGCCGCCGACGCGGCAACGGTGGCCTGGATCGGAACTCCATATTTGGATTTGTAAGTGGCGGCGGCAGGGCCCACCACCACCGTCTCATAACCCTCTTCTCTCAGGCGATACAACGGGACCCAGACTTCCTGGTCCTGATAGTCGTTCTCCACCAGAATCGCGATCTTTCCCATGCTCATGGCTTTTCTCCGACGGTTGATGCCTCGCCCGGTCCGGGCGTCCCGCAGGCGCGCGGGGGTCCCGGGCCCGATTCATCATACCGCAGGGGCAGTATCCCGGTCCGATCTCCATGGGGACAGGCCTCGAAGCCGAGATACCGCGAATCAGGAAAGGAGTCGGTCGAGGTGAGAACGGAACCGGCGGTAGTAGCGCTCGGACTCGGCGGAGGAAGCGGGAACCACCGACCGGGCCGGGCGCGGCGCTTCCCGATTCAGGTCGAGATCTCTCAAGAAGTGCCGGGCCAGCGCCGCGGCTCCGAGCGCCGTGGCCTCGGGTATCTCTGGAATCTCCAGCCTCCTCCCAAGAATCGCGGCCTGCAGGGCCACGAAGCGCCGGTCGCGCAGCAACCCGCCGGAAAGGACCATTCGGCGCGGCGCCGATTTCGCCGCCGCCATCCGCTCGACGATTTCGCGGACCCGGCACGCCACGCCGGCCAGCGCGGCTTCGTGCAGCTCCGCGGCCCCGGTATCGGGTCGCATGTCGAGAATCGCGGCCAGCCGATCGCTCCTCCAGTGCGGCGCGGCGATTCCGGTCAGGGCCGGAATGAATATCGGAATCCGGTCCAGACGGAGCCGATTCCCGGTGCCGGTGTTGCGGCCGCTTGCCAGCCTGTCGATCCAATCGACCGCGCTCCCTGCCGAGTTGACCGTCCCCTCCAGCAGGAAGCGGACCTCTTTCTCGGAGGACCAGGCGACCGAGGTCAGCAGACCGGGTACGCGCGCCACCCGGCGACCGGTGTTCAGCGCGGCGAACGCCCCGGTGCCGAAATTGATCACCATCTCGCCGGCGCGCCGGCAGCCGCTCCCCAGCAGTGCCGCCTGCTGGTCGCCCAAAGTCGCGGCGATCCGGAGCCGCGTCCCGCGCAGCGCGATCTCGCCTGCCGGGAAGGCGCCGGGCCGGATGGGCGGCAGAGCCCGCAAGGGAATGCCGAAGAGATCGAGGAGCTCCGCGTCCCATTCGCGGCGCGTCAGGTCCATCAGCAGCGTGCGCGCCGCGTGGGTCGGATCGGTCGAGAAGGAATCTCCGCCGGTCAGCCGGAAGAGAAGGTAGGCATCCAGCGTCCCGCAGCGCGCCTTTCCCTGCCGTGCCTTGCTCCTCAAGTCGGGATTGCGCCGCAAGAGCCAGCGCAGCTTGCTCGCGGCGTAATGCGGGCTCAGCCTCAGCCCTGTCTTCTGCTCCACGAGGCGCGCGTGTCGCGCCAGCTTGTCGCAGTGCGCGGCACCCCGCACGTCCCGCCAGGAGAGGGCAGCCGTCAGCGGCCGGCCGGATACGGCATCCCAGAACAGGCAGGTGGATCGCTGGCAGGCGATGCCGACGCCACGGACACGCTCGAGCTTTTCGCCCTCCAGCACGCGGCCCAGCGCGCGACGGACGGAGGCGGCGAGCGCCTCGGCATCCTGCTCGACCCATCCCGAGGCGGGAAACCGCGTCGCCACGGGAAGGGTGACGACGCGCACCACACGGCCGGCTCCATCGAGAAGGATCGCCTTGGTCGCCGTGGATCCCTGATCGATTCCCACCCAGCGATCGCTGCGCATGCGGTCCCCCCAGGCGCGCCGCGTCGCCGCAGCGCCGGCGGAGTATAGCACCCGCCCCGCAGCGCACTTCCGCTATGATCGGGCGCATGGAGACGCTGCAGCTCGGCTTGATCGGGATGGGATCGCACGGCGCGCGCTACGCCGCCCATCTCGCCGCGGGAGAAGTGGAAGGAGCACGCCTGGCGGTCACCTGCCGGCGCAATCGCGCCGCCGGAGAGGCGCAGGCGGAGAAGCTGGACGCCCGGTTCACGGCCGATTATCGGCAGGTTCTCGAAGATTCCGAGGTCGACGCGGTAATCATCGTCGTGCCTCCTGCTCTCAACGTTCCGATTGCCGCCGAAGCAATCGCCGCCGGGAAAGGCGTGCTGGTGGAAAAGCCTCTGGCTCCCGACGCCGTTTCCGCCCGCCGCCTGGTGGAAGCGGCCCGCGCGGCCGCCATTCCCGCCATGGTGGCCCAGACGCTGCGCTTCAACGCCGTGGTCCTCGCCGTCCGCGAGCGCCTCGCCTCCCTGGGACCTCTGCGCCTCATCTCGCTGAGCCAGCGGTTCGAGCCTTCTTCACGCGCCTGGCTGGACGAGCCGGAATCAGGCGGCATCCTGCGCAACACCGGCGTCCATTCCTTCGATCTGATTCGCTTTCTCACCGGGCGCGAGGTCGAGGAGGCGCTCTGCTTCACCCAGAGCATCATCACCCGGCACACCGAGGATGCCTTCGCGGCGGTGCTCCGCCTGTCGGGCGGCGCATTGGCCGTAGTGGAGAACGATCGCGCCACCGCCGCGCGCTCGGGCGGCATCGAGGTCGTCGGCGAGAGAGGACAGCTGCGTGGCGACCATGTCCGTCACACCCTGGAGGAAGGACGAGGCAACGAATGGACTCCGATCCCGCTCTCCCCGAAGGCCGCCACGGTCCGCGAATGCCTGAAAGCCTTCGTTGCGGCCCTGCGCGGCGAGGCGCCCGTCGCCATTCCCCTCGAGGAGGGGCTGCGGGCCGTCGCGATTGTCGACGCCTGCCGCGAGTCGGCCGAAAAAAAAGGGCCCCGCCGGGTGGCGGGGCCTGGATCGGTCGAGTCGGATTCGGTCAGCCGAGAATCTTGATGTCGTTGAGGACCTTCGCCACCGGCGAATCGGCCACCGAGAAGCTCGCGTCGGTCCCGATCAGGCTGAAGGTGTAGAGCTTATCGTTGGAAAGGTAGTAGAAGGTCCGCAGCAGCCCGGTTGTCCCCGAGGCGTCGGTGGTGCGCTGCTCGGCGCGGCGGATCCGCATGTCCCCTTCCTTGACCACCTCGTCCATCTGGATGTCCAGCTCGTAGCCGGGAACCGGTGCGTTGATCTTGCTGATGAAGATCTCCTCCACCGCGCTGCGGCTTTTCTCGGTGAACGGGTAGCAGGCGAAATCGAGCAGCGATTTCGTCTTCGGATCCTCCAGGCGAATCTTGTAGGCCGGGCGGCGTTTGCCGGGCTCCGGGGCAACCGGATCGGTCCACTCGATCACCTTCCAGCCGGCGGGTACCACCATCGAGAAGCCGTAATCGGACTCGAAAAAGGGCTGGTCCTTGTCCACCGTGTCCCCGGCGAGCGGATGGGCGCCCTTCGGCTTGGGAGCGAGCGTCCCGCCGCCCGGAGCCTTCTGGCCCTGCGGCGTGTTCTGCGCCGTCTGTTCCGGCGTGGAGGCTGGGGCGCGCAGGAGCCAGTAGTAGACGCCTCCGCCCACGACTGCGAGCATGATGACGAGAATCAGGAGCGGTTTGGCCCTTCCACTCACGTTTGTTCTCCTTCCGCGCGCACGCGGTTCCGGATTCGAATCCCCCACAGCCGGTTTCGCGTCGGCGCACCCGGACGCAGGGCGGGACCGGGGAAACTTAGGGCCGGCCCCGCGCGAAGGCAAGCCCGCCGGAAGCGAAAAAGAGGGATACAACCCCTGTGCTATAATGCGCCAAATCCCGCATCTGCCGGGGTTTGCCGCCACCTGCCGGGCCCATAGCTCAGGTGGTTAGAGCAGCTGACTCATAATCAGTTGGTTCCAGGTTCGAGTCCTGGTGGGCCCACCACGAAGACCCCGCACCGAGGAGTTCGCTTGGAGCCGCACCTCGAACAGCTTCTCCAGCTTCAGGAAGTGACCCTTTCCATCGACGACCTCAACCGCCGGCTCGCCGCCATGCCCGCGAAGATCCAGGACCTCGATCAGAAGCTGGCGCGCCATCGCGCCGAGGTGGCCAAGGCCAAGGATGATCTGGCCGGACACCAGAAGGACCGCCGCAAGCTGGAAGGCGATCTCCAGGCGATCGAGGCGAAGATCGGCAAGTACCAGACGCAGCTGATGGAGGTGAAGACCAACAAGGAGTACACCGCCATGCTGCACGAGATCGACGCCGCCAAAGGGGAGCGCGACGGGATCGACACCCGGATCCTGCAGGCCATGGAGTCGGCGGACGATCTGGAGGCGGGGATCAAGAAGAAGGAGGCGGCACTCGCCGAGGAGATGAAGCAGGTGCAGTCGGACCAGGCCCTGCTCGTGGGGGAGCAGAAGGAGATGGAGGCCAGGCGCCAGGACCTCGACACCCGCCGCCGCGCCATCGAAGCGCAGATCACCCCTGAGCTGGTGGCCGAGTTCGTGCGCATCGCCCGCTCGCGCGGCGGCCTGGCGGTATCGCGCGTCGTCAACGGCCTGTGCCAGGGATGCTCGGTCCGCCTGCAGCCCAGCGTCGTCCAGCAGATCCGTCGCGACGACGGCATCTTCCACTGCTACTCCTGCAAGCGCTTCCTTTACTACCTCGAGGAGAAGCGTGCCGAGCCCCCGGCCGGCGAGCAAGCCTAAAAGCCTGACGGGCCGGATCGACGGGGGCGCCCGCGGCAACCCGGGTCCCGCCGGCATCGGCGTACTCCTCGAAGACGATGCCGGCCGGCGCGAAGAGATTTACGGATTTCTCGGAGCCGCCACCAACAATGTCGCCGAGTATGTCGCGCTGCTGGTGCTCTTGCACCACGGCATCCGGCGCGGCGCAGCCCGCCTGGCGGTCCACTCCGACTCCGAGCTCCTGGTCCGTCAGATCAAAGGCGAATACCGCGTGAAGAACCCGCGCCTGCAGCAGCTGCACGCCGAGGCGCGCCGGCTCATGCGGCGCATCCCCGAAGTGACGGTCCGGCATGTCCGGCGCGAGGAGAACCAGGATGCCGATCGCCTCGCCAACCGAGCCATGGACGAGCGGCAATCCTCCGAGCCGCTGCCGGCCGAGATCCGGGAGCTGCTGGAAGCAGGGGCCCAGGGTACCCTTTTCGCCGGCCCTCCCGGCTGACGGCGATGTCGGAGATTGCCGGCAACCTGGCCGCGCTGCGCGGGCGGATCGCCCAGGCGGAGCGGCGGGCCGGCCGCCCCGCAGGAAGCGTCGCCCTGGTTGCGGTGAGCAAGACGGTCGAGCCGGAGCGGATCCGCCAGGCTTTCGAGGCCGGTCAGAGAGCTTTCGGCGAGAACCGGGTGCAGGAGGCCAGGAGCAAGCAGCCGGAAGCGCCGCCGGAAGCGATCTGGCACCTCGTCGGGCACCTGCAGCGCAATAAGGCGAAAGAGGCGGCCCGGCTGTTCGAAATGATCCACTCCGTCGATTCGATCGAGCTGCTGCGGGATCTGGACCGCCATGCCGCCGGCCGCGAGCGGCCTCTCGAGGTCCTGATTCAAGTGAACCTGGCCCTGGAAGCGGCGAAGCATGGCGCGCGAAGGGAGGATTTGCCCCAAATCCTGGCGGCCGGAAGCGATTTGCGACATATTAAGGTGGCCGGGTTGATGATCATCCCCCCTTACCACCCGGATCCGGAGCGCTCCCGCCCCCTGTTCCGGGAGCTCGCCGAGCTGGCGCGGGAGCTGGGCCGTGAATCCTGCGCGCGCACTCCCCTGCGGGAGCTGTCGATGGGGATGTCGGAAGATTTCGAGGTCGCGGTGGAGGAAGGGGCTACGCTGGTCCGGATCGGGAGGGCGCTGTTCGGGGAGCGCCCCTTAGCCGCACGGAAGGAGCCGGAATGAGAATCACGCCGCTGGATGTGCGCGGGCACCGCTTCGCGGTCAAGATGCGGGGCTACGACAAGGAAGAGGTGCACTCCTTCCTCAACTTCGTCTCGGAGGAGTTCGAGAAGGTGGTCAACGAGGTCAGCAAGCTGCGCGAGGAGACCTCGCTCCTCAAAGCCACCCTCGGAGACCTCACCGAGCGCGAGCGCATCCTGAAGGAAACGCTGTTCACCGCCCAGAAGCTCTCCGAGGAGATGAAGGAGGAGGCCAAGAAGGAAGGGCGCCTCCTGATGCGCGAGGCGGAGATGCGGGGCCAGCGGCTGATCGATCAGGCCCAGAAGAAGGTTTCCCAGCTGGAGGACTCGATCCGCGGCTTGAAGCTGGAGCGCGACACCTTCGAGCGCCGGGTCCGCAGTCTGGTGGAGCAGCACCTCAAGCTGCTGGAGATGCACCGCCAGGAAGAAGAGATCGCCGACAAGCTCACCTTCATCAAGCAGAAACCCCCGGAATCGCTGCCCGGCTCCTGAGAGCGATGCAGGAAGCGGACCTCATCCTGGAGCACGCCGCGGAGCTGGCAACGCCCGTCGGGCCTGCGCCGCGCACCGGTCAGGATCTGGCAGCGCTGCGAGTCGTTCCCGATGCCGGCGTGGCCATCGCCGGCGAGACGATCCTTTTCGCCGGTCCGTCGAGCGAGCTGGCCGCCAGAGTCACCCTCAAGCCGGAAGGCCGGCGCCTGGATGTTTCGGGCCGCACCCTAATTCCGGGATTCGTGGATCCGCACACCCATCTTCCCTTCGCCGGCTCGCGCGAGCGGGAGTTCGAGATGCGGCTGCGCGGCCGCAGCTACGAGGAGATTGCCGCCGCCGGCGGGGGCATCCTCAGCACCGTCGACGCGGTGCGCGGCGCCGGCGAGCAGGATCTCCTGAGCGGCTCGCTGGCCCGGCTCGACCGGATGCTGGAGTGGGGCACCACCACCTGCGAAGCGAAAAGCGGCTATGGATTGGACCTCGGATCGGAGATCAAGCAGCTGCGCGCGATCCGGGAAGCCGCGGCGCGCCACCCGGTGGAGATCGTGCCCACGTTCCTGGGGGCGCACACCGTACCGAGAGAGCACCGCGCCGCCCGCGACGTTTACATCAAGATCGTCGCCGAAGAGATGATTCCGGCCGTGGCCGAAGGGCGCTGGGCCGATTACTGCGACGTCTTCTGCGAGCGCGGCGCCTTCTCTCCGGCCGAGGCTGAGCGCATCCTGGAAGCGGGACGCCGACATGGCCTGCAGCCCCGGCTGCACGCCGACCAGCTCTCCTCCGGCGGCGGGGCCGAGCTCGCCGCCCGGCTGGGGGCCGCCTCCGCGGACCATCTCGAGTTCATCTCCGACGCCGGGATTGAGGCGATGGCTGCCGCGGGCGTGAGCGCCATCCTGGTCCCGGGCGCGGCCTTCTTCCTGATGTCCCCGCGTCATCCCCCGGCGCGCCGCCTGATCGAATCGGGCGTGCCGGTGGCACTGGCCACCGACTGCAACCCGGGGACCTGCCCGACCGAGGCGATGCCGCTCGTCCTCCTGCTTGCCTGTCTCACGCTGAAAATGAGCGTCGCCGAAGCGATCACCGCCGCCACGCTGAATGCGGCGCACTCCCTCGGATTGGCCGATCGGCTCGGAAGCCTCGAGGAGGGAAAGCAGGCCGACCTGCAGGTGCTCTCCGTCCCGAACCATGACCATCTCGTCTACCACTTCGGGGTGAACCACGTCGAGAAAGTGATCAAGAAGGGGCGGCTGGTCCGCGACCGCCTCGCGGCCGGAGGGCCCTGAGGGCGGCGGCCTCGCCCCTCACTGCCCGGTAGGTCTTGACAGACGCGGCTTCGGAGCCCTACTGTGAAATGAGGCTGTCTTTCTGGAGAAGGAGGCGAAGGCGTTCCATGCTGGTCGACATGAAGCTCAAGGAGTTCGTGGAGTCTTTGGGAGCGGGCACCCCCACCCCCGGCGGCGGCAGCGCGGCGGCGCTTTCCGGGGGGATCGCGGCGGCGCTCGGCGGAATGGTATGCGAGCTGACGCTCGGGAAGGCGAAGTACGAGTCGGTTACCGAGGAGATGCAGAAAAGCCGTGACGCTCTGTCGGGATTGAAGAAGGATCTCCTGGCGCTGGTGGATCGCGATTCGGAGTCCTACGACGAGGTTTCCAAGGCGATGCGGCTCCCCAAGGAGACCCCGGAGCAGAAGGCGGCGCGGCGCGAGGCGATCGAAAAGGCCAGCCGCTTTGCCACCGAGATCCCGGTCAAGACCGCCGAGACCTGCCTGGCGGTCATGGAGCAGATCAAGCAGGTGGCGAAGCACGGCAATCCGAACGCCGCGTCCGATGCCGGCGTGGCGGCGCACCTGGCGCACGCGGGAGTCTCCGGGGCGGCCATGAACGTTCGCATCAATTTGAAGAGCATTCCGGATGCCGATTTGAACCGGCGTCTCGACGAGCGGATGGACAAGCTCGAAGCGCAGGCGACGAAGCTCCTGGAGGAGACGCGCGGCATCGTCGCGCAGCGGCTGGAGAGGTAGGCCAGTCCCCTCGATGCATCAGATCTCGGCGCCCTCGGTGCTCAGGCGCACCGCGAGCAACGCCGCGTCGATGCTACGGATCTCCTCGCCTATCGGCTCGGAAGCCTGGTAGAAATCGCCGCGCAGCACCTTGAGTGCGTAGCGCTCCTGCTCGATCTCCGACGTCGTCCGTACCCCCAGGCTCCGCAGGAACGGCAGGGGGGGGCACCATCCCTGCAGAGCATGCTGCAGGAAAAACCCCTGGACAATCACCGGAAGGGCGAACCATTTCCGGTTGACCGTCAGCCCCAGCGCCATCCCGATCAGGGTCAGGCTCGGCGCCATCGTCTCCAGATAACGCTCGATGTCCCATTCATGGTCCAGTTGCTTCAGCCGGCGATCGATCGCATCGGGACCGCCGCAGGAGTAGCGGGCGATGTTCGCCTCGGTCATCCGGCGAATCCTTTCGTTCACATCGTCCGGCGTATTCCGGGTCACACGGTCCGTCGTTGCGGGCAGCATTCGCAGACTCCTATCTCCCACCTTGCCCGCGCTCCTGCAAGGGGTGTGCCGCGCGCAAGCGCCTCCCATAGAGGAGGCGCTCTCCGAAATCGACGGTAGAGGTTTTCGCGGAGCGAGTGCTAGAAGAGAGGCGAGGAGACCTTCTCGTCCCGCTTGTACTCGTAGGTGAAGACGGGAGTCACGATGGGGATCGAGTAGCTCACCGCGATGTCGAAGCGCGAGTTGCTGCGCTCGGTGTGAATCATTTCCTTGCTGATCGGCAATTCCAGCTCGCGCGCCTTGTTGTAGACCCGGCTGACGATTTCCTCGTCGTCGCGCCGCACCGAGGCGAAGCGCGCTTCTTCTTCGATGAAGTCCTTGAAGGTGTAGGAGTTCACCATCACGGGAACCACCTTGAACCCGAGGTAGATCATCGTCGCCACCAGCGCCAGGGCGAACAGAGTCCCCATGCGCCCCTCGCCCCGCTCGCCGCCGAACCGCTTCATCATGATCCTCCTCAGCATCCCAAAAGAGCATCGAGGGCAGAGCTTTACCTGACCCCGGGGGAATATAGGAATCGGGAGGGGAGGAATCAACCCAGGGGGGATTACAAAACCGGTATCTGCCGGGTCACTTTCCTCGTTTTTTCGTGGAACCAGATCTCTCGATCCGAGCAATGTATGGGAACAGGCAGTGATGGAACCGTCAGCAAGACATCGCAGGAATCCGGAGGATGTCCCTCTGGATTGCGCCGGTGGGCGTGATCTTCTCGCGCGCGGTGCCGACGCCGAAAGCTCTCTTCCTTCGAGAAGGCCACAGGGGATTCCACTTCGGGGGGGTCGAAATGTTTGTTACCGCCAAGCGAAGGATCGTTTGGACCACGGTCGCTTTCACCCTTGCCATGGTCGCAGTTGCGGTCCTGGCCAACGACAAGGCGACCTGGGTCCTGCAGACCTTTTCTGAAGGAAACCGGATTCTGTACACGAAGGGATTGAGCGGTAGCGGAGAGCTTGTGACGATGGCCGATGGCGGGCCCTGGATGGATCACCCTGGGCTCTCCGACCCAAACCGTCCTTTCGATTGCGCGAACCCCAATGGATCGGTTGGATCGCTGCACCGCAAAGTGCAGTCCTGGACCATTGCCAGCTGCTCCCCGGGAACCTGCATGAGCACGCACGGAACTCATGATGCCGGGACGATTCTGGGCGATGCCCCGAATGCAATACAAACCTACAACAGCTGGGAAGGAATGGATGGCCACGCCTATGCTGCAAGACTCGCCGTGTTCGATATCGGAGTTGGGCAGTGTCAGCCTACCGACCCAGTGACTGGCCTTCCGCGGCTCACGGCTGAGATCTTCCAGCCTTCATTTGATCTAGGTTCCAGAATTATCTCCGAGGGCTTTGGGACGGTAAATCCCGGAACCGGCAGCAACAGGAATTACAACAAGTCAGCCGAACAAACGGACCAGTTCGCGTGGGATCACAAAGACTATCTGATAGTAATCGGAGCGGGCAACGAAGATCATAATGTCTGTCAGGGCCACGGAACTGCGTGCTCGGTCCAAGCCGATTGTCCCCATGAAACCTGCCTTGGAGGAAACTGCGAAGGCGGAGCGCCGTGCCATGTGGACAGCGATTGCCCGCAAGGAACGGGACCCTGCCAGGTGCCACCCGAGGGGAATACGTGTCAAATCAGTGGCACAGCATGCACAGCCGACGTGAACTGTCCCCTCGAGACGTGCGGATCACCAGCCAACCTGAGCAACATAAGGTGCGAGGCACAAGCAAAGAACGTCATCACGGTTGGTTCATCGCAAAACGGAGACCAGGCCCAGAACGTCTCGACATTCAGCAGCTGGGGCCCTTCGGCCGACGGACGGATCAAGCCTACGCTCATGGTACCGGGTGAGGGCGTATGCACTGCGTCTCCGAACACCGGGGACGGTTGCCTTTCCGGAGCCACGAATTATGAGACGGTATCCGGAACCAGTTTTTCTCATCCCGCTGCGTCGGGCAATGCCGCCCTCGTACGCCAGTACTTCCGGGCGGGATACTATCCCGGAGGCACTTCTGGAGGATCGCCCACGCTTCTCCCTTCTGCCGCGCTGCTGAAGGCCGTAATGATCAACAGCGCCGAGGAGATGACCGGTTCGGGCGCCTATCCGAATCCTGCGGCTCCTCGCTATCCGAACAATGCCCAGGGATGGGGCAGGATGCGTTTGGATAGTGCCCTCTATTTCTCTGGGGACACGCGCAAGCTGGTCGTCTGCCAGGACAAGGCGGGAATGGACTCGGCCGCCGATCTTCGTCAGGTGTCGGTCAACGTGCCCAGCGGCGGCGGGACAGAGCCTCTTGAGGCGACCCTTGTCTGGACCGATCCGCCGCGCGTCACCTACGACGCCGATGCGACGCAGCTCGTGAACGATCTCGATTTGCTGGTGAAGAGCCCGAGCAACGGCCCCCAGTACAAGGGGAATGTCTTCACCACCAACAGCCCCCATCAGTCTGACACCGGCGGATCTGCCGATCACCTCAATGTCGAGGAAGACGTGCTGCGGTTCAATCCGTCCATCGGCGCCTGGACCGTCCAGGTCACCGCTTTCAACCAGCCCCTGAGCAACCAGCCCTTCGCGCTGGCCATTACGGGGAATATCAGCCTCATCGCCGGAGCCAACAAGGTTGCCTCGTCGGATTACTCGACGAATCCTGGCCAGATCTTCCAAAACAATTACACGGCGACGTTTACTTCGAATGATACATACGAGGTGCTGAAGGAAACCTCCGGGGGCCTGACCCATACCTGGAAGTTCACCAAGACCCCTTGTGGGACATCGCGACACTTGCTGCATATCGAGGCCAGTCGACCGAATAACCCGGATGGGGACAACTTCCAGTTCTATTACTCCACCGACGGAGTCAACTATTCGGCCATCAGTGGAGCCCTCGTCAATAAAGCTTTCGACATCGTCGGGGGAACTGACTACGCCTTCGACGATGCAGGGTTGATGGGGCATATCTACATTCAGGTGAGAGATACCGTCGCGGGCGGCGGCTCGTCGCTTGACACACTCAAGGTGGATTACCTCGAAATTCGCTAGGGCGAGGGGTGGAGTTGGAGCGCGGCTTCAAGGCCGCCGGGTAAGCATCTGCAAGGCAGCTCCATGGTCGTTGGAAATTCTCGACGAGATGATATGGAGTTTGTTCAGTCCTTCTGGGCCAGGAGCGCCAGACGGGCTTTCTCCAGCTCGCGCCGCTTGGCCTTGTCGACCTTGGGGAATTGCAGATCGAGGCCGTTCAGCCCGTCCACGATGGCGGCGGCCACCGCCAGCCGGGTGAACCACTTGTGGTCGGCCGGGATGACGAACCAGGGGGCGTGCGGCGCGCTGGTGCGGCGGATCATCCGCTCGTAGGCCTTCATGTATTCCTTCCAGTGCTCGCGCTCCCGGGCGTCGGCCAGCGAGAACTTCCAGTTCTTCTCGGGCTCCTCCAGGCGCGACAGGAAGCGGCGCTTCTGCTCCTCCTTCGAGACGTGTAGGAAGAACTTGAGGATGAAGACGCCGTTGCGCGACAGGTAGCGCTCGAAGCCGTTGATATCCTCGTAGCGCTCCTCCCAGATCTTCCGGGTGACCAGCCTGGGCGGCAGCCGCTGTGCGTCGAGGAAGTGCGGGTGGACCCGCACCACCAGGACCTCTTCGTAGTAGGAGCGGTTGAAAATCCCGATCCTCCCCCGCTCCGGCAGGTTGCGCGCGCAGCGCCACATGAAGTCGTGATCCAGATCCTCCGAAGAGGGGGCCTTGAAGGAGTAGACCTGGCATCCCTGCGGGTTGATGCCCGACAGGACATGCTTGATGGCGCCATCCTTCCCCGCGGCGTCCATCGCCTGGAATATCAGCAGGACCGCCCAGCGGTCCTGCGCGTAGAGCTTCTCCTGCATCTCCGCGAGCATGGTCACGCCGCGCCGGAGCAGCCCTTCGGCCTCCTCCTTGGATTTCACCCCTCGCGTGTCGGCGGGGTCGATGTCGTCCATCCGGAAACCGCTGCCGTCGGTAATCCGGAACGGGTCGATGAATCGCTCGACCCTGCGCTCCTCACGCGGCTTCATGATGGCTCCCCATGGTTCATATCCTCCACACCGGCCTGCCGGTACGCGGACAGGACCTCGTCGCTGAAACAGGCGAAGACGACCGTCTCGATCGACGAAGGGGCGCGCAGCGCCTCGCGAATGGTCGCGACCGCGACGCCGGTCGCTTCGGGTAACGGATATCCATAAATCCCGGTGCTGATGGCCGGGAAGGCGATGCTGCGCAGGCCGCGCTCGGAAGCCAGCCGCAGGGCGTTGCGGTAAGCTCCCGCGAGAAGCTCCGCCTCGCCGCTCCCGCCTCCCTGCCAGCGCGGTCCGACCGCGTGGATCACCCATTTCGCCGGCAGCCGGAAGCCCGGCGTCATGCGCGCTTCCCCGGTCGGACATCCACCCAGCGCCGCGCAGGCGCGCGCCAGCTCCGGTCCTGCGGCGCGGTGAATGGCACCGCAGACGCCCCCACCCGGAGCGAGCTCCTCGTTCGCCGCATTGACGATCGCATCGAGCTGAAGGGTCGTGATGTCGGCCACCCGGGCGGAAAGAGTCATCGGAGTGCTGTGCCCTCAGCGGACGACGTGGAAGGTCCTGCCCCAGCGGGTGCGGCCGTAGCTGTTGGAGAGCGAGTCCCACATCGCCGCCAGTCCGCCTTTCTCCGGCGCATTCTCCAGGGGCGGGGGCGGAAGGTCCACGGACCAGTAGACCATCAGCACCTTGCCGCGGATCTGGTCACGCGGCACGAACCCCCAGTCCCGGCTGTCGCGGCTGTCGTCCCGATTGTCGCCCAGGACGTAGTAGCTGTCGGCGGGGACCTTCAACGGCTCCCGGTTGTTCAAGTGATCGGGATCCGGCCCGTCGATCGGGTCGATGTGCTGGACGTATTGCTCGGACAGCGTGTCGAAGGTGGTGTTCCCGGCACGGCGGACCAGGACGACGCCGTTCTCGATCTTCACCTCGTCTCCCGGCTCGCCGATCACCCGCTTGACGTAATCTTTCTCCGGAGCGTCGGGGAACTTGAAGACGATCACGTCGAAGCGCTTCACCTCGCTCACCGGCAGGATGTCGTGTCCGACCCGGCTGGACAGCGGCCCGAAGATGAACTTGTTGACCAGGACGTGGTCGCCCACCAGGATGCTGCGCTCCATCGAGGCGGAAGGAATCTGGAAGGCCTGCACCAGGTAGGTGCGCACGAACAAGGCAATGATGATGGCGACGATGGCGGCCTGGAAGTAATCGTGCAGGTAGGAGCGGCGCGGCACCATCTACTCCAGCTTGAGGAGCGCCAGGAAGGCTTCCTGGGGGATGTCGACGCGGCCGATCTTCTTCATCCGCTTCTTGCCTTCCTTCTGCTTTTCAAGCAGCTTGCGCTTGCGGGTGATGTCGCCGCCGTAGCACTTGGCCAGCACGTTCTTGCGCATGGCGGAGACCGTCTCGCGAGCGATGATCTTGCTGCCGACGGCCGCCTGGATCGCCACCTCGAAGAGCTGCCGCGGGATGACCTCGCGCAGCTTGCTGGCCAGCGCCCGCCCCCGGAAGTAGGCGCGCTCCTTGTGGACGATCAGCGAAAGCGCGTCGACCGGATCGCCGTTCACCAGAATATCGAGCTTGACGAGGTCGGCGTCCCGCCACCCCGCCAGATGATAGTCCAGCGAGGCGTAGCCGCGGGACAGCGTCTTCAGCTTGTCGTAGAAATCCATCACCACCTCGTTCAGCGGCAGCTCGTAGGAGATCAGCACCCGCGTGGTGGTGACGTACTTGAGCTCCTTCTGGATGCCGCGCCGATCCTGGCACAGCGCCAGGATCGCCCCGACATATTCCGGCGGCGTCAGGATCAGCGCCAGAATGATCGGCTCCTCGTACTTGGCGATGCTGCCGGTCGGCGGCAGCTTCGCGGGATTGCTCACCTCCACGACCGAGCCGTCGGTGGTGGTCACCCGGTAGCGTACCGACGGAGCGGTGGTGATCAGGTCCAGGTCGTGGTGGCGCTCCAGCCGCTGCTGCACGATCTCCATGTGCAGCAGTCCCAGAAAGCCGCAGCGGTAGCCGAAGCCGAGGGCGTCGGAGGTCTCCGGCTCCACGGAGAAGGATGCGTCGTTCAGCCGCAGCCGGTCGAGCGCGTCGCGCAGGTTCTCGTAGGTCGTCTCGCCGTTGGGATAGACGCCGGCGAAGACCATCGGCTTCATCTCCTGGAAGCCGGGGAAGGGCTCTGAGGTGGGACGCGCCGCCTCGGTGATGGTGTCGCCGATCTTCGTCTCCGAAGCATTCTTGATGCCGGCGATGACGAAGCCGACTTCGCCCACCGACAGCTCGTCGGTCGGGCGCATCTTCGGCGTGAAGACGCCGACATCCTCGATCTCGTACTCCTTCCCCGTCGCCATGAAGCGCACCTTCGTCCTGCGCTTCATGGTGCCGTCCAGCAGCTTCACCAGGATGATGACGCCGCGAAACGAGTCGTACCAGGAGTCGAAGACCAGCGCCTTCAGCGGGCTCTCGAGCGATCCCTTGGGCGACGGAAGCCGCTCGATCAGCGCCTCCAGGACCTCGTGGACTCCCTTGCCATCCTTGGCCGAGGCGAGGATTGCCCCGGAGCAATCCAGCCCGATGATGTTCTCGATCTGCTCCTTCACCTTCTCCGGCTCGGCGCTCGGCAGGTCGATCTTGTTGATGACCGGGATGATTTCGAGGTTGTGCTCGGAGGCCAGATGCGTGTTGGCCAGCGTCTGCGCCTCCACGCCCTGCGAGGCGTCCACCACCAGCAGCGCTCCCTCGCAGGCCGAGATGCTGCGCGACACCTCGTAAGAGAAATCGACGTGCCCCGGCGTGTCGATGAGATTGAGGCGATAGGTCTTTCCGTCATCGGCCTTGTAGTCGAGCGCCACGGCGTGCGCCTTGATGGTGATGCCGCGCTCGCGCTCCAGGTCCATGTCGTCGAGGACCTGGTCCTCCATCTCCCGCTTCTCCAGCGCTCCCGTCAGCTCCAGGATCCGGTCGGCGAGCGTGGATTTGCCGTGGTCGATGTGGGCGATGATGCAGAAATTCCGGATCAGCTTCGAATCCATCCCCGTCCTTCGTAACCCAGGTTCGGATCGGCGTTCAGCGTCAGGTCGTCCGCTTCGCCGCGCTCCAGGCGGCGCTTGCCGGCAAAGGCGATCATCGCCGCATTGTCCAGCGCCAGCGCCGGGCTGACCGCGTGAAAGCGCCAGGCTTCCTTACGGGCGATCTCCCCCAGCTCGGCGCGGAGCCGGCTGTTGCAGGCCACACCTCCCGCCAGGCACAGGGTCGGGACCCGCTCGCGCCGCGCCGCCTTGACGGTGTTGTCCACGAGATATTCCACCGCCGCCTTCTGGAACGAGGCCAGGAGATCCTTCACGCCCTGATCGGGATCGGGCGCCGGATAGGCATTCTCCGGAAGGCCCTGCTCGCGCACGTAACGCAGGACGGCGGTCTTCAGACCCGAGAATGAGAAATCGAGCGTGCCGTCGGTCATTTTCGCTTTGGGGAGATGAACGGCGTCCGGGTTTCCATCGCGCGCCAGACGGTCGATCACGGGGCCGCCCGGATACCCCAGCCCCATCAGCTTCGCCACCTTGTCGAAGGCTTCCCCGGCCGCGTCGTCGCGCGTGCGCGCCAGGCAGGCGCACCCACCGTCCTCCCGCACCACATATAAAGAGGTATGGCCCCCCGAGGCGACCAGGCAAAGCGCCGGCAGCGGCAGGTCGGGCTGCTCGAGGAATGGCGAACGGACGTGCCCTTCCAGGTGGTTCACGCCGGTGAACGGGATCTCCAGCACGTAGCCGAGCGCCTTGGCGACCGAGATCCCGACCAGAAGCGAGCCCACCAGCCCGGGTCCGCGGGTGACGGCGATCCCTTCGAGATCCTGCAGCCCGACCCCGGCCTCCTTCAGCGCCAGGTCCAGGACCACGTCGATATTCTCGATGTGATGGCGCGAGGCCAGCTCCGGCACGACGCCGCCATACTTCTCGTGCACCTTGGCCTGCGAGGAGACGACGTTCGAGAGGATGGTGGCGTCGCGCAGGACCGCTACCGCCGTCTCGTCGCAGGAGGTCTCGATGCCCAGGATCAGCATCAGGAGGCCGCCTCGAACAACGCTCGCAGGCTCTTTTCGTAGGGAGCGCGCGCCACGCCCGCCTCGGTCACGATGGCGGTGATGTAACGCGCCGGCGTGACGTCGAAGGCGGGGTGCCGGGCCGCCACCTGCTCCGGAGCCATCCGGGTCGTGCCGGCCCGCTTCACCTCCTCCGGGTCTCTCTCCTCGATCGGGATCTGCGAGCCGGACGTCAGCGAAAGGTCGATGGTCGAGAGCGGCGCCGCCACGTAGAAAGGAATCTGGTTCTCGCGCGCCAGGACCGCCACGGTGTAAGTGCCGATCTTGTTGGCCACATCGCCGTTGGCGGCAATCCGGTCGGCCCCGACGATGGCCAGATCGACCTCGCCGCGCGCGATGAAATGCCCGGCGGCGTTGTCGGTGATCAGGGTGACGTCGATGCCGTCCTGGGCCAGCTCCCAGGCGGTCAGCCGCGCTCCTTGCAGGAAGGGCCGCGTCTCATCCGCCAGGACGCGCACCTTCTTGCCGCGCTCCACGGCCGCCCGGATGACTCCCAGCGCCGTGCCGTAGCCGGCCGTCGCCAGCGCGCCGGCGTTGCAGTGCGTCAGGACGCGGGAGCCCTCCGGAATCAGCGCTTGGCCATGACCGCCCATTCGCTTGTTCAGCTCCACGTCTTCGTCCCGGATCGCCACCGCGGCCTTCTCCAGCGTTCCCACCACCCCCACGGCGCCGCGCGCCGAGGCCTCTTCGTAGATCCGTGTCATCCGCTGAATCGCCCAGAACAGGTTGACCGCCGTCGGCCGTGTCGCCGCAAACAGCTTTCCCAGCTCGGCCATCCGGTGCTTCTGCTGCTCGACCGTGGCGCCGTCGAAATCCCTCATCCCCAGCGCAATCCCCATGGCCGCCGCCACGCCGATGGCCGGCGCGCCGCGGATCACCATCGAGCGGATCGCCTCGGCGACCTCCTCGGCATTCTCATAACGGCGGTAGATCACTTCTCCCGGGAGGCGGGTCTGGTCCAGCATGACGACCGCGCCGCCCTCCCAGTCGATGGTCTTGAACATCGGCCACCCCGGAGGATTGTTTCAGGAAAGCCAGATTTTAGAGGAAGATAGCCGCTCGTTCAACCTCGCAGGCTTCTCACGACGAGCCGGCGCCGCGCCGGCGCCCCTTGAGCGCGTAGACGAGGAACGAACCCAATCCGGCGAAGCGATAGCCCGGGTCGACGTACTTCTCGATCACGTAAAAGGCGAAGTAGTAGAAGCGGCAGGCCGCCCACAGGGCGAGGGCCAGCAGCGCCGCGGTCTTGAGGCTAGGCGCCTCGAGGAGAAGGAGGACCGAGGCCGCCATCGCGAGAATCAGGAAGAGAATCCCTTTCGTCCATATCAGCGCGGGACTCTTGAGGTCGGGCATCGACGCCTCCCATGTCTCGAACATCATCCACGAGGTCCGCGCGATGTTCCGGTGGACATCCGCATCCTAGCGGAATTGACCGGGCCGGTGGCCGCCTTTATCCTTCGCGGATGCAAAATGGCCACAGCTTGAACGACTGTTGCCTCGTGCAGCCTTCCGCATGACCGCGCCCAAGCCCACCTCGCACGCCATCGCCTTCGTCGCCATCACCGTCCTGCTGGATGCCATCGGCTTCGGACTCATCATCCCGGTCCTTCCTTCGCTCCTGGTGGGCCTGACCGGCGACACCCTGAGCCAGGCTTCGATCCATGGCGGTTATCTCGCCTTCGTCTACGCGGTGGCGCAGTTCCTCTGCGCGCCGATCCTGGGGAATCTCTCCGATCGCTTCGGGCGCCGCCCGGTCCTTCTCTACGCCGTGGGCGCGCTCGGAGTCGACTACCTGGTGATGGGAGCGGCTCCGACCTACGGATGGCTCTTCCTGGGACGGTTGATCTCGGGCATGGCCGGTGCGTCGTTCACCCCGGCCTACGCCTACGTCGCCGACGTCACTCCGCGCGAGAAGCGGGCCCAGAATTTCGGCATCATCAGCGCCTGCTTCGGTGTCGGCTTCGTCCTGGGACCGGCCCTGGGAGGCCTGCTCGGTGGGCTGTCTGCGCGCACTCCATTTTTCGTGGCGGCGGGATTGAGCCTGACGAACTTCCTCTACGGCATCTTCGTCCTGCCCGAATCACTTCCCGAAGAGCGCCGCCGTCCCTTCCAGTGGAAGCGGGCCAATCCCCTCGGGACGCTCCTGCAGATGCGCCGGCACCCGGTGGTGCTCGGCCTGCTGACCGCGCTGTTCCTGTGGAGCCTGGCGCACCAGGTGATGCCCTCCACCTGGAGCTTTTACACGAAATTCCGCTTCGGCTGGTCGGAAGCGATGATTGGGCTGTCGCTCGCCGCGGCCGGCGCTGTCATCGCCTCCAGCCAGGCGCTGGTGATGCGCCGGCTCATGCCGCGCCTGGGAGAGAAGCGCGTGGCGATGCTCGGGCTCACGCTCGGCGGGCTCGGGTTTCTCGGGTTCGCCACCGCCACGCAAGGCTGGATGATGTTCGCCTGGCTGGGCACCTGGCTGATGGCCGGCCTGGTGATGCCTTCGACCAATGCGCTGATGTCGCATCGCATCGCGCCCGACGCGCAAGGGGAGCTGCAAGGCGCCGTCGCCAGCCTGCAATCGCTGACGTCGATCCTGGGCCCGCCTCTGATGACGCAGCTCTTCGGCCGCTTCTCCGCTCCCGACGCCCCGATTCATCTTCCGGGCGCGGCCTTCCTGGCCGCGTCGATCCTGACCGCTTGCGCCCTCGCCACCTTCGCCCTCGCCGCCCGTCACGAAGCCACCGAGATACCCATTCAGCAGGCGGCGAATTCCTGACGGGCTACCTCCCTAGAGACTCGGTCCGGTTGATAGATCCGTGTGCCGTAGCGAAATATCCGCAACTGGAATCCGAAAACGGGCAATATCCAGGCGTAAGGGGCGGTCTCTCGACCTTGATTCCGACACGGTTCCCTGGGGGGCGCGTATAATGAGGTTCCCCCCGAAGAGACGGAGCTCATGAAGCGCCTTGGGCTGTTCCTGGCCGCCGTCGCTATCCTTTCCAGCCTGATGTTCGCCCGGGCCGGCACGTCCGACCCGGCGGGCCCGAAGTCCCCGGCCAGTCTCTCTTACGCGGATCGCCTTCTGGCCCAGGAGAAGATCGAGCGCGTCTACTACTCCCATCAGGAGGGAGCCAGGCAGCCGTTCGAGGAGGCGGTGCCGGCCTCTCTGATCGAGCGGAAGGTCTCCGACACCTTGAAGCAGTCGGAAGCGCTCGAAAGATACTGGGGCTCTCCCGTGACCGAGGAAGCCCTTGATCGCGAAGTCCGGCGAATGATCCGGACCACGCGCCTGCCGGAGCGGCTGCACGAGCTATTCGCGGCGCTGGACGATGATCCCGTCAAGATTCGGGAATGCCTGGCTCGTCCGGTCCTGGTGTCACGGCTGCTCAGGAATTTCTATGCATCCGACCCCCGATTCCACGCCGCGTCCCGTGCGGATGCCGAGTCCTTGAGATTCCGGCTCATTCAAAGCACTCCTCGAGCCGATCGGAAATCCATCCCGAGGCTCGTCCACCTGGTTCGCGAGGGCGCTGTCCCGGAGGATGGCTCGACTGCCGAAGCCCCCGGACTGCCGAAGGCACCCGGCCGGCAGACGGTCTCGAGCGAAGAGCTGAGCTCGTGGCGCTCCCGCTTCGCGGGCAGACCGGAGGGCATCGGCGAGATCCGGGAAGAGCCGGGCGAATTCACCGTCCCGGTACAGATCGAGGACCGCTCCGACGAACTGACCGTGGCGATCTACTCCGTCCCCAAGAAGCCTCTGGAGACCTGGTGGAAGGAGATCGAAGCCGACTTCGATCCCATCGTTCTGCCCGTTGCCTCGCAGGCGCCGGCCATCGGCATCGAGAGCGCCTCGAGCTATTCCTGCAATCCCGCGGGCACCTGGGATGGCGTGAACCTGTCAGGAGCCCCGGTGGAGCGGAACAATCACACCGCGGTGTGGACCGGAAGCCTCATGATCGTCTGGGGTGGAACTGATTTCGAGAATACCGTTCTCGGCTCGGGCGGGCGCTACGATCCGGCGACCGACACCTGGGAGCCGATTTCCACGCTCAATGCGCCCGAAGGTCGTACGCATCACTCGGCGGTGTGGACCGGCTCGAGAATGATCGTGTGGGGCGGATTCGGCGCGACCACTCTTGCCTCCGGGGGCGTCTACGATCCCTCCGCGGACACCTGGACGCCGACGCAGACGACAGGATCGCCGGTCGCGCGCCAGAGCCACAGTGCCGTCTGGACGGGAGGCGAGATGTTGATCTGGGGTGGAGTGGCCGATACCGGCAGCGTGACCAATACGGGCGGCCGTTACAATCCGGCAACCAACCTCTGGTCGTCGATTCCGACTTCGCAGGCGCCCTCGGCTCGCCAGTCCCATATCGCCGTCTGGACGGGAGCGAGGATGGTGATCTGGGGAGGCGTCACTTCGACCGGGCAGCAGACCAACACGGGAGCCCGCTATGACCCGGTCGGCAACGCCTGGCAAAGCACCGAGACCAACGGGGCGCCGGCGGCGCGGCAGAACGCCACCGCCGTCTGGTCCGGCACGAGGATGATCGTCTGGGGAGGGCTCGCCACGGGGGCCGTTCTGAATACCGGCGGCCGCTACGATCCCGTCGCGAATTCCTGGACGGCGGTTTCCACCACAGGCGCGCCGCCCGCAAGAGAGCTTCCCGCCTCGGTCTGGACGGGAGCCAGGATGGTTATCTGGGGCGGCCGGGCGAGCGGCAACCCTTTGAGCACCGGCGGCCGCTATGACCCTGCAACGGACAGCTGGAGCTCGACCTCAGGGACGGCGGCTCCCGTCGGCCGATTCGAGCATTCCGCGATCTGGACCGGAGCCAGGATGATCGTGTGGGGCGGGATCGATTCGACCAACCATCCCATCGACTCGGGCGGTCGCTACGATCCGGCCGGCGACAGCTGGACTCCCACGGCGCAGGGCGACGCTCCGGTGGTACGTCTCGACCCTCAGGCGATCTGGACGGGAAACCTCATGATTGTCTGGGAAGGTGACCGAGGTGGCCGCTACGATCTCAGTCTCAACGATTGGACGCCTGTCAGCACGATTTCGGCGCCTAACTTATGGTACATGTACTCGATGGTCTGGACCGGCAACCGAATGATTGTCTGGGGCGGCTACAACGGGAATCTTCCCGTGAACACCGGCGCGCGGTACGATCCCATTGCCGACACCTGGGCTCCAACCACCACGACCGGCGCTCCAATACCCAGGTACCTCCATACGGGCGTCTGGTCGGGAAGCCGCATGGTCGTATGGGGAGGAATCCAAGGGACCAATGCGGTGAATACCGGCGGCCTCTACGATCCGGGAACCGACAGCTGGCAGCCGACCTCGCTGGTCAATGCTCCCCAGGCGCGGACCGGGCATACCGCGGTTTGGACCGGCAGCAGGATGATCGTATGGGGAGGACAGGATTGGCCGGATGGTGACAATTACTTCAACACAGGCGCATCCTACGATCCTTCGAGCAACCTCTGGACTCCCATCTCCTCATCCGGCGCTCCGCTGGGCAGAGTCTTTCACTCGGCGGTCTGGACCGGCAGCCGCATGATCGTCTGGGGAGGATCGCAAACGTATGTGGGCTGTCCCGGCGTAATCTTCCTCGACACGGGTGGCCGTTACGACCCTGCGACCGACAGCTGGCTCCCCACGTCGATCTCTCCCCCTCGACGACGGGGACACACGGCCATCTGGAGCGGCACGCCGGGACTGGCCGGCATGATCGTGTATGGCGGCTTTTACGATACCGCCTATGAGCCTACTTTCTGCAGTCCGATCAGCAGCATTTTCCCGCCGGCAGTGCGTTACGATCCGATTTCCGACTCGTGGAATGAGATTTCCGCCGTCTCGGAACCGGTGTCACGTTCGGGGCACGTAACAGTTTCCACGGGGAATTACATGTTGGTTTGGGGTGGCGCGGGCACCGGAGGGCACGATCATCCGACCCGGCCGGAACGTTACCTTCGTGACGGCGGCCGCTTCGTGCTGATCGCGGACCACGACGCCGACGGCGACGGCATGTCGATCTGCGACGGCGACTGCAACGACGGCAATCCCGCCATTCATCCCGGCGCGTTGGAGGTTTGCGACGGCTTGGACGATGACTGCGACAGCCAGATCGATGAAGGGTTCCCGGACGGCGATGGCGACGGCTACCTCGGCTGCCTGGACGACTGCAATGACGCGAATGCTTCCATTCATCCCGGCGCGACGGAGATCTGCAACGGAATCGACGAAGATTGCGATGCCGTCATCGATGAGGGCTTCGATCAGGACGGCGACGGCTACAAGACTTGCTCGGGCGATTGCAACGACGCGAATGCCGCCATTCATCCTGGTGCGGCGGAAACGTGTAATGGGATCGACGAGGATTGCGATGCCGTTATCGACGAGGGCTTCGATCAGGATGGTGACGGTTACAAGACCTGCACGGGCGATTGCAACGACGCCAATCCCACGGTCCATCCGGGCGCCGCGGAAGTGTGCAATCAGATCGATGACAACTGCAACGGATCCGTCGACGAGGGACACGATCAGGACGGGGATGGATATTCCGGATGCATCAACGACTGCGACGACGCCAACGCTTCCGTTCATCCTTTTGCCGCCGAGGCCTGCAACCAGGTCGATGACGATTGCGACGGGACTATCGACGACGGGTTCGACCAGGACTCGGACGGGTTCACGACCTGCGCAGGGGATTGCAACGACGGCAACGCGACGGTTCATCCCGGCGCTCCCGAGATTTGCGATGATCTCGATGACAATTGCAACGGTGTTGTCGAAGACAATCAGGACCTGGACGGCGATGGAGTCACCGTCTGCCTGCAGGACTGCAACGACGCCGACCCTGCCGTCTGGGGTGCTCCCGTCGAGGAGGGTGATCTGGCCCTCGACTCGAGCGTTCCCACGAATCTCACCTGGTTCGGACAAAACCCCTACAACGGCCTCGGAGGCTTCTACGATCTGGTCTCAGGCACCATGGGTCCGACTGGGGGAATCAACACGGCGGCGGGAGCCTGCCTGCAATCGAGCCTGACGCAAGCCCAATACGCCGACAACCGGCCGAATCCCCCGAGGGGCACGGGAGCCTGGTACCTGGTGCGCGCCCGGAATTCCTGCGGCGCCGGCACCTACGGCGCATCGACCGGCGGACAGGATCGAGTCCTCCCCAGCTGTCCTTGAAGATCGCCTTCGCCCTCACCACCCGCCACGAAGCCACCGAGCTCCGCGGAGAACAAGTGGCGAATTCGTAAGCTGCGGCACCAATCGCCGCTTGTCTTGACGATCGGTCGTCCCCACGACTAGCTTCTGGATCGAGGCCGATCGCTGCGAAGGCGCGCCCAATCTGCTCCTGAGCAAGGTGCGCCGTCGACGAGAGCGGGAAGGGAGCTGAACCATGAAATCCAGCTTGACGTCATGCCGACTGATGGTGTGCCTGATGTTGGCGGGACTCTCCGGGCGCGGGGTACTGGGGATTGAGCCGCCGGCGGTCAAGAAAGGCGAGCCGTATTACGTGTCGATTCCCCTGAGCTATTGGGTTTACCAGTCGGACGCGAAGGCCTGCGGACTTCCAGCCGACAGGGTCAAGTGCGAGGGGAACGACGATCACACCATCTGCTTCTTTTCTCAAAACGCGTGTGAGCGAGCCTACATCGCCGAAACGGCCACGGACGAAAAGATCAGCATGTTTCCAAGTGAGACCAAATGCGCCGGAATCACCCTCGCTGGAGAATGGGGCCTGGTGGTATCCGCCTCCGCGGAAGAATGTCGCAGTGCGATCTCCGCCAACGGCGACATTATTGTTGAGAAGGTGTTCGGATACTACGGTTCCAAAATGATCGTGAGACGCGGAAAGAAGTAGCACATGTTGCATCGAGCGACCCGGGATGCGCTTCAATCCCGGGGGTCGGGATGGTAGGAGCGGGGGGGCCACTCCCTGACTGGTTTGCGGAAGTGAAACCCGATGAGGGTGGCCCAGGCGATGTAGGTGAGGGCGAGCAAGGCCAGGCTGTAGAACTGCGGGCGGTCGCAGGCGCAGAGGGTGAACGAGGCGACGGCGAAGCCGCAGAGCCAGACGATGAGCGCCAGACCTGACAGCAAGCCTGGGAGCTCGCGCCGGCCGGCCCAGGTGAGCATCAACCCGGCGGCAGCATAGAGGATTTTCGCGGCGAAGAGCGACAGCGCCGAAGCGATGTGCTCGGCAATCTCGAAGCCTCCTTCCCCCGGACCAGGCGCGACAACGATCCAGATCGCAATCCCAGCCAGATCGATCGCCAGCCCTGCCGTCCCAAGGCACAGCGCGAAGCGGCAGGCGCTTCCACCTTCCAGGATCCATCGCTCCGCGAGCAGCCGATAGAGATTCACCACCAGGATCGCGCCGAGGGCCGCGAGCAGCCATCCCCAGGTCCAGCACTTGTGATGCCTGACCACGTAGGAGGCCCGCTTCAATACATCGTTGCCGCCGAGAGGCAGCCCCGGCACCAACCATACCTTCACGGCGATGGCGCCGGCCAGACCGGAGATTGCCGACGCGAAGGCGCCCACCGCGACCGATCTCGAGGAAGAATCGACCATATCGGGAAGTTTACTCTCCGGCAGCGGGCCGCGCACGCCGCGACATCCCCCCGCGGGGGCCTGTTGCCCACTCCGGCCCGCTGTGCTACTTTACCGGCCAGTTTTGCGCGAAGTCCCGCCGGATCAGTCCCTTGCGAGGCGCAAAGGAGTGAAGAAGAAGCACCAGGAACGCAAGACCTCCTTCCGCAACAGCTCCGGGATCGAGATCCGTCCGCTCTACACCGCCGAGAGCCTTCGCAAGCTGGACCTCGAGGCCGACCTCGGTTTTCCGGGCGAGCCCCCTTACACGCGCGGCATCCAGCCCGGCATGTACCGCAGCAAGCTCTGGACGATGCGCCAGTACGCCGGCTTCGGCTCGGCACGCGAGACCAACCGGCGGCTGAAGTTCCTCCTGGAGCACGGGCAGACGGGATTGTCGGTGGCCTTCGATCTCCCCACGCAGATGGGCTACGACTCCGACAACCCGGTGGCCAAAGGAGAAGTCGGGCGCGTCGGGGTCGCCATCGACACGATCGAGGACATGGAGACACTCCTGGAAGGGATTCCGCTGGGTGAGGTCTCCACGTCGATGACCATCAACGCCACGGCCTCGATTCTTCTGTGCCTCTACGTGGCGGTGGCGAAGAAGCAAGGCGTCCCGTCCGAGAGAATCTCCGGCACCGTCCAGAACGACGTCCTCAAGGAGTACATGGCGCGCGGCACCTACATCTATCCGCCGCGCGCCTCGCTGCGCATCGCCACCGACCTGTTCGCCTGGTGCAAGGACCAGCTGCCGAAGTGGAACAGCATCAGCATCAGCGGCTACCACATCCGCGAGGCGGGGGCGACGGCGGCCCAGGAGATCGCCTTCACCCTGGCCAACGCGCTGGAGTACCTGCAGGCGGCGCGCCGCGCCGGATTGAAGATCGAAGAAGTCGCGCCGCGCATCTCCTTCTTCTTCAACTCGCACAACGACCTGTTCGAGGAGATTTCCAAGTTTCGCGCGGCGCGCCGTCTCTGGGGGCGGCTGATGCGCGAGCGCTTCGAGGTGAGCGACCCGCGCTCTTCGCTGCTGCGCTTCCACGTGCAGACGGCGGGCTCCACGCTGACGGCGCAGCAGGTGGAGAACAACGTCGTGCGCGTCACCTTCCAGGCGCTTGCAGCGGTGCTGGGCGGGGCGCAGTCGCTGCACACCAACTCGATGGACGAGGCGCTGTCGCTTCCCACCGAGCAGGGAGCAGCCCTCGCCTTGCGCACGCAGCAGATCATCGCGACCGAGACGGGAGTCGCCGACACGGTCGACCCGCTGGGCGGTTCGTATTATGTCGAGTCGCTCACCACCGAGCTGGAAGGAAAGGCGCGCGACTATCTGGAGAAGATCGATCGGATGGGCGGCGTCATCCCGGCAATCGAGAACGGCTTCATCACGCGCGAGATTCAGGAGGCGGCCTACCGCGCCCAGCGCGCCATCGAATCGGGCGATCAGGGAGTAGTCGGTGTCAACGTGCACCGCTCCGAGAAGGACGTGCCCCCCAAGATCCATCGAGTCGATCCCGCCCTGGAGCGCGACCAGGTGAAGCGCCTGGCGCGCTTCCGCAAGACGCGCGATGCGAAGAAGGCCGCCGCTGCACTCGCCGAAGTGGAGCGCCGCGCCGCCGGCGCCGAGAACCTCCTCCCCGCCATCCTGCAGGCGGTGGAATCGAAAGCGACGCTCGGCGAGATCTCCGATGCGATGCGCCGAGTCTTCGGCGCGCACCGTCCCGAGGCGAGCTTCTGATGGCCTCCACGACTCCGCTCCTCGAGGTCGACGACCTCCACGTCGAATTCAACACCCAGGATGGCAAGGCGCGGGTGATCAATGGCGCCTCGTTCAAGGTCTTCGAGGGGGAGACGCTGGGTCTGGTCGGTGAGTCAGGCTCCGGCAAGAGTCTGACGGCGCTCGCCACGCTGCGCCTCATCACCCCTCCCGGCAGGATCACCGGCGGGCGGATTCTCCTGCGCGGCCGCGATCTCCTCAAAGTGAGCGAGCCGGAGATCCGCAAGGTGCGCGGCAAGGAGATCTCGCTGATCTTCCAGGAGCCGGTGGCCGCGCTGAACCCCGTGTTCACCGTCGGCGATCAGATCGTCGAGGCCATCCGCGTCCACAACCGCGTCTCCAAGAAAGAGGCGCAGCAGCAGGCGGTCGGCCTATTGAGAATGGTCCAGATTCCCGACCCCCAGCGGCGCGTCCACGAATACCCCCACCAGATGAGCGGCGGCATGTGCCAGCGCGTCATGATCGCCATGGCGCTTTCCTGCAAGCCGTCGCTGCTGATCGCCGACGAGCCGACCACGGCGCTCGACGTCACGATCCAGGCGGAGATCCTGGATCTCCTGAAGCGTCTCAAGGGGGAATTCGGCCTGTCGATCCTGCTGATCAGCCACAACCTCGGCGTCATCGCCGGATCCGCCGACCGCGTCGCGGTGATGTACGCGGGCCGGATCGTCGAAGAAGCCCCGGTCCGCGAGATTTTCGCCTCCCCCAAGCACCCGTACACCATCGGATTGCTGCGCTCCGTGCCGAAGCTCGGCGACCGCGCCCACAAGCGCCGCCTCACCGCCATCCCGGGAGCCGTCCCCGATCCGCTGTCTCCCGCGCCCGGTTGTCCGTTCGCGCCGCGCTGCCCCGACGTGATGGAAGTCTGCTGGCCGCACGATCCGCAGCTGCTGCCGCTCGGCCCCGAGCGCAAGGTGGCCTGCTACCTGCACCATCCCGCGCCGGTCGACCGGAAGGCCGCCTCGTGAGCGTCGCCGGCAGCAACGGCCACCTCCTGGACGTCCGGGGCCTCAAGAAATACTTCCCGATCCGCCGCGGCGTCTTCTCGCGCGTCAGCGGCTACGTGCGCGCCGTGGACGGCGTCGATCTCCATCTGCGTCCCGGCGAGACGCTCGGACTGGTGGGGGAGTCAGGGTCCGGCAAGACCACCACGGGCCGCTGCATCCTGCGGCTGATGGAGCCGACCGAGGGGAGCGTCGTCTTCGACGGCGTCGATCTCCTCAATCTGCCGCCCGGCGACATGCGCCGGATGCGCCGTCAGATCCAGGTCATCTTCCAGGATCCCTACAGCTCGCTGAACCCGCGCATGCGCATCGGGACCATCGTCGGCGAGCCGCTGGCCATCCACAAGATCGCCAAGGGCCTGGAGCGCGAGCAGCGCGTCGCCGACCTGCTCAAGCGCGTCGGGCTCGACCCCTCCGCCATGAAGCGCTACCCGCATGAATTTTCAGGTGGGCAGCGCCAGCGCATCGGCATCGCGCGGGCACTCGCCCTCAAGCCGAAGCTGATCATCTGTGACGAGCCGGTTTCGGCCCTCGACGTCTCGGTACAGGCGCAGGTCGTCAACCTGTTGATGGATTTGCAGGAAGAGTTCTCGCTCACTTATCTGTTCATCGCGCACGACCTGAGCGTCGTGGAGCACATCAGCGATCGTGTCGCGGTCATGTACCTGGGCAAGATCGTGGAGGTCGCCGACGCCGAGGAGCTTTACAAGGACCCGAAGCATCCTTACACTCAGGCCCTGCTTTCGGCAGTCCCGGTGCCGGATCCCACGGCCACGCCCCGGCGGATCGCCTTGAAGGGGGAGCTGCCTTCCCCCGCCGCGCCCCCGCCGGGCTGCGCGTTTCATCCGCGCTGCCCCGTGGCGGTGGATATCTGCTCCCGGGAAGAGCCGAGATTGCTCGATTCAGGAAGGGGGCACCTGGCGTCGTGCCACCTGGTCCCCCCCGCCAACCCGGGGGAGACGGGGTGAACCCCGGGAGCCGCCTTTTCGTATATCCCTCTGTTTTCTCTTAGAGAACCCTGAAAGCCGCCGCCGAGCGGGCCCAGGGGGGCCTCCCGCGCGGGCGGTTTTTTTGCGGATTTTCGGCACAAGCGAGGAGAAAAAAGCGATGAATAGGATTCGGCGAGTCATTCTCGTGGCCGTCCTGTGCGCGTCGGTTCCTTTTCCGGGACTGCCGGTGCTGCGCGCCCAGACGCCTCCGCCTCCGGGGACCCCGCCGCCGACGACTCCACCCGGGACCGAGCCGACATCGGCCCCCGTGGCGACGCTGCTGGAGTACCAGTCGGCTCCCGTCACGCTGTCGCTCCAGGACATCCTGCGCTCCTCGCTCGAGAAGAACATCAACATCGCCGTGCGGCGCTACGATCCGCAGATTGCCGAAAGCCTGATCGAGACGCAGGAAGCCTTCTTCGAGCCGGAGATCAACCTCAGCGCCCGCGAGGACGAGAACACGCAGCCGACCAATACGCAGCTGGGCGGCGGCGCCATCGTCACCGACGGGAACCGCACCTTCTCCGGGACCTACACCGACCGCTTCCTCATCGGCAGCCGGCTCGATTTCACCGTCTTCACCAACCGCTTCAAGACCACCTCGACCTTCACGACGGTCAACCCGTCGTATTTCAGCCAGGCGCTGCTCACCTACGTGCAGCCTTTCCTGCGCAATTTCGGGATCGCGGTGAACAAGACGTTCATCACCATCGCCCAGAACAACGAGCGCATCAGCCGCTCGCAGTTCCGCCAGACGGTGATGGACACGATGGCCGCCGCCGAGAGCGCCTACCGCGACCTGCAGTTCGCCATCATGGACCAGCAGTCCAAGGAAGCCTCCCTCAAGCTCGCCCAGGACTTCCTGGATCAGACCCGCATCAAGGTGAGGGTAGGGACGCTGCCGCCCATCGAGATCACCCAGGCCGAGGCGGCGGTGGCGGATCGTGAGGAAGGGATCATCATCGGGCTGGACGTCATCCGCACCGCCGAGGACAACGTGCGGCGCCTCATGAACGTCCCCGCCGATTCGCCGCTGTGGCACCAGCCGATCCAGCCGGCCGACCAGCCGGAGGTGCTCGACAAGGTGGTGAGCGAAGAGGAGGCGATCAAGACCGCCTTCGCCCGGCGCCCCGACCTGGAGCAGGCGCGGCTGGACCTCGAAAACCGCGACACCGATCTCAACTATCGCAAGAACCAGAAGAAGTGGCGGCTCGATTTCATCGGCCGGTACGGCGCCCAGGGTCTGGCCGGGAACTTCCTGCCGCTCACCTTCTCCGTCACCGATCCCAACGCCCCGCCGGGCTGCGTTCCCGATCCCGGCGATCCGACCATCTGCACCTTCGACCCGGTGGACCGCAGCGTTGGGAACTCCTACACGCAGATCAAGGATCGCGACTTCGACACCTGGAGCGCCGAGCTGCAGCTCGGCATCCCGCTGGGGAACAAGGGCGCCGAAGCGGCCTACACGCAGTCGCAGTACTCCCAGGAGCAGTCCAAGCTCCTCATCCAGCAGGTCGAGCAGAACGCGGTGATAGAGGTGCGCGGCGCGGTGCGCCGCCTCGAGACCGACCTGAAGCGCTTCAAGGCGGCTCAGGTCAACACCAGGCTGCAGGTCGAGAAGCTCAACGCGGAGCAGAAGAAGTACGAGAACGGCATGAGCACCGCGTTCCAGGTGCTGCAGTTCCAGACGGATCTCACGGAGGCGAGGCGCCGCGAGAACCTGGCGGTGGTGGGCTATAATAAGTCGCTCGTGGAGCTGGACCGGGTGCTCGGAATCCTTCTGGACACCCGGAACGTGAACATCGCCGACTGAGCGCGACGCCGGGCCGGCGGGCTCCTTCACTCCCGGACGGATCACGGGCGCTCCGGGCCACCATCGGATAGGGATGACATCGGCGACGCCGCCGGCTGAGCGGTCGGACCTGGGTCCCTTCGAGGCTCTCAGCCGCATCTTTCGGGCTTTCTTCACCCCCCGCGCGCTGGCCGAAGCCATCCGCGCCCGCCCCAACTGGGTCTTCCCCCTTCTCTTCTCCATCCTGCTGTCGTTCTTCATCGCGGCGGAAGTCATAGGCCGCCCCGAATGGCAGGAGACGCTCCGCAAGGCACTGGAGCAATCGGGGCAAAAGCTCGGCGAGCTGGAGAAAGTGCAGCTCCTCTCCGCCATGCGGGCGGTGAGCTGGGTCGGCTTCCTGGCGGCGCCCGTCCTCGGGAATCTCTTCCTCGGATTGCTGCTGTGGCGGATCTCGGTGATGCTCGAGGGGAAGTCGGGCTTCCTGCCGGTCTTCTCGTTCCAGCTGCACGCGCAGATGGTGAAGACGATTCCCGAGACCGCGGTCCTCGGCTGGCTGCTGGCGCGGGCCGGCCCCGGGACGGTGGATGATCAGACGCCGCTGCCTCTGAACCTCGCCTATTTCCTGCCGACCGGCTCGATGGCGCCGCTGGCGAAGGCCATCCTCGAATCGGTGGAGATTCTCGGAATCTGGTACTGGGTGCTGGTAATCGTCGGGCTGTCGATTGTGGCCGGGATCCCCTGGCGCCGGCTCCTCGGCCCCGCCTTCTTCCTATGGGCCATCGGCGTCCTGATCAAGACTTCCTTCCGCGTCTTCTCCGCCGCGTCCTGATCCGGCGCTCGTGCCCGTCCGCCCTCCTGCCATGCGAAGGCGAGCTGCCTCCCGTGGAGACAGCGTCTCCGGAGACCAAGGATCGGGGCGCGTCCGCGACGCCGCCAGGTTGACATCCTGCGCGGAGTGATCCACTCTTTCGCCTCTTTTCCGACTCACGCCGCAGCGAACGCACCGTCGAGAGGAGCACGAGGCTCACGTTGGACGCCGTCCTGGTCGCGCTCCTCCTGCTCGCAGCCGGCGGAGTCGGGGCCCTCGCGGCGTCATCGCGCCCTCGCCTCGCCGCCGGCCTCGGAGTTGGCGGCTGCGTAGCCGGCTGCATCGTCGGATTGCTCGCCACCGCCTCGTCGCTCGAAGACCTTCCCCTTGCATGGCGCCGTCCCTGGCGGGTACCGTACGGCGAGATTGCCCTCGAGGTGGATTCCCTCTCCGCCCTCTTTCTCCTCGTTCTTTTCGGTCTCTGCCTCCTCGCCGCCATTTACGGCGCCGCCTATCTTGCGCAGGGCGGAGCGCGGCGCCGGCAGGGGCCCGTGTGGCTGTTCTTCAATCTGCTGGTGGCGAGCATGGCGCTGGTGGTCATGGCGCGCAACGCGGTGCTCTTCCTGGTGGCATGGGAAGTCATGGCCCTCAGCTCGTTCTTCCTGGTCACCTTCGAGGACGACACGTCCAGTGTGCGCGAGGCCGGACGGCTCTACCTGATCGCCACGCATGCGGGCACGGCATTCCTGATTGCGCTGTTCATGGCGCTGGCGGCCGGCACCGGCTCCGCCGATTTCGACTACTGGCGGGATGCCGCGACCCGCGCGGCTCCGGCGTCGGCGGGGTTGCTGTTCCTGCTGGCGCTCGTGGGGTTCGGCACCAAGGCAGGACTTGTGCCGTTCCACGTCTGGCTGCCGGAGGCCCACCCGGCAGCGCCGAGCCACGTCTCCGCGGTGATGTCGGGCGTGATGATCAAGATGGGGATTTACGGCTTGCTGCGGACCTTCACTTTCCTGGGTGCCCCGCCGCCCTGGTGGGGTGCCGCCCTGCTCGGCCTCGGAATCGCCTCGGCGATGGTCGGCGTCTTGTTCGCCCTGGTTCAGGAGGATATCAAGCGGCTGCTCGCCTACTCCAGCGTGGAGAACGTCGGACTCATCGCCATCGGCCTGGGTCTCGGGATGATCGGCCGCAGCTACCAGCTGCCGGCACTCGTGGCGCTGGGGTTCACCGGCGCGTTGCTCCACGTCGTGAATCATGCGCTGTTCAAGGGGGTCCTCTTTCTGGGGGCGGGCGCGATCGCCCACGAAGCCGGCACCCGGCAGATCGACCGGCTGGGCGGGCTGCTAAGGAAGATGCCCATCACCGGCGCCTGCATTCTCGCCGGATCGGCCGCCATTACGGCGCTGCCTCCGTTCAACGGATTCGCCGGGGAATTCCTGCTCTACCTCGCCTCGTTTGGCGGCGTCATGTCCCTCCAGGGCGCCCCGGGCCTGCTGCCGCTCGCGGCGTTGGTTGGTTTGGCGCTTTCCGGCGCTTTGGCGGGGGCCTGCTTCCTGCGCCTTTCCGGCTTGACGCTCCTTGGCCTTCCTCGCGCGGCGGTCGCGCAGACGGCCCGGGATCCGGCGGCGGCGATGCGGCTGACGATGGTGGTCCTCGCCGCGCTTTGCCTGCTGTTCGGCCTCGCGCCGGGCCTGCCTCTGCGCATCGTCGAGCCGGCGGCGGCGGTGGCATCGGGCGGAGTCACGCCCCATGGGCCTCTCGAGGCGTCCGCGGATCTGGCCGGCCGGATCCCGCGGATCTTCGTGCTGCTGATTGCTCTCGTCGCGTTGCTCGCGTGGTGGCGACGGCGCCTCCTGTCGCACCGCGACAGGAGCGTGGCCCTCACCTGGGACTGCGGCTACGAGCAGCCCACCCCCCGCATGCAGTACACCGCGTCGTCGTTCGGCGAGCCCATCCGCGAGATGTTCGCCATGCTGCTTCCCGCGCGCCGGCATGTGGTCGCGCCGGAGGGGTACTTCCCGTCGCGCGCCTCGTTCCGGTCGGAGGTCGTCCGCCCGTTCCAGGAACGTCTCTACGGGCCCGCCTTCGGCGCGGTGAGCCGTTGGATCTCGCGCTTGCGCTGGCTGCATCACGGCCGCGTGCAGCTTTACGTTCTCTACATCGTTGTCACGCTGATCCTCATGCTCTCGTGGTTCCTCGTGTCCCAGAAGGTTCCCCGGTGAGCGCGGTGTCGACGGCGCAAACCCTGATCGGCCCGCTGCTCGCGCTGTCGCTGGCGCCGTTGGCAGGCGGCCTCATCGCCCGCACGAAGTCGATCGCGGCCGGGCGCAAGGGGGCGCCCCTAAGCCAGCCGTGGCTCGATATCGGCAAACTGCTGCGCAAGGGAGAGGTCACCAGCAATGCCACGACCTGGGTGTTCCGCGCCGGGCCGGTCGTGGGGCTCGCCGCCGTCCTGACCGCCGTGGCGCTGGTCCCGTGGATGGGGGGCCCGGCCCCCCTTGCCTTCCCGGGAGATCTCGTCCTGCTTGCCCTTCTGCTCGCGTTGATGCGCTTCGTCACCGTGTTGGCGGCGCTCGACACTGGCTCGAGCTTCGAGGGGATGGGGGCCAGCCGCGAAGCGGCTTTCTCGGTCCTGGCCGAGCCGGCGCTGCTGCTCAGCCTCTCCACGCTGGCGCGCGGCACCGGCGCCTGGTCGCTCTCCGACATGCTCGGGCCGCCGGCCGGGCAGGCCTGGCCGGTGATGGGCCCGGCATTGGGCCTTCTCGTGGTGAGCCTGTTCGTGCTGCTCCTTTCCGAGAATTCGCGCATTCCCATTGACGATCCCAACACCCACCTCGAGCTGACGATGATCCACGAGGTGATGGTGCTCGATCACAGCGGTCCCAGCCTGGCCTTCATCGAGTACGCCGCCGCCCTGAAGCTCTGGGTTTTCCAGGCGCTGTTGGTGGGACTCGTGCTTCCCTTCCGCACCGGCAGCCTGGCGGCGGACCTCGTGCTCTTCCTGGCGGGAATGGCGGCGGTCTCCGTCGCCGTGGGAGTGGTCGAGTCGAGCATGGCCCGCCTGCAGCTCCCCCGCGTGCCGCAGCTCCTGCTGGGGGTGACGGTCCTTGCGGGTTTCAGCCTGATCCTCACCCTGAGGTGATGACATGGCGATGATCACCGAGCTGCTTCTGATTCTGGTCGTCCTGGTGGATCTCTACGCGCTGGCGGCCAGCCGGCTGGGCGCGCTGATTCGCATCGTCGCCCTGCAAGGGATCGTCCTGGGGATCGTCCCGCTCGTGGCCGATCCCTCCGAGTTGACGCTGCGCTCGGTGGTCCTGGCGGTCGTCAGCCTGGTGCTCAAAGGATTCGTCTTCCCGATCCTGCTGTTCCGGGCAACCCGCGAGGAGGCCGTGCGTCGCGAGGTCGCGCCCTACGTAGGATACGGCGTGTCCCTGCTGGTCGGCGCGGTGCTCATCGGCGGCAGCTTCATCGCCGGCTCCCGGCTACCGCTTCCCTTTCCCGCCGTCTCGCCCCTGCTGGTGCCGGTGGCGCTGTCGACCGCCCTCATCGGAATGTTCGTGATCGTCAGCCGCAAGAAGGCCGCTACCCAGGTGCTCGGCTACCTGGTGCTCGAAAACGGCATCTTCGTCTTCGGGCTCACGCTGGCGGGAAAGATGCCATGGCTGGTGGAGATGGGTGTGCTTCTCGACGTCTTCATCGGGGTTTTCGTCATGGGGATCGCGCTGCATCACATCCACCGCGAGTTCGATTCGATCGACGTAGATCGGCTGACGAGTCTGAGGGACGTGCCGTGAAGGTGCTCGCATTGGTGCTGCTGCCGGCGGCGGCGGGAGTGCTGGCCTTCGCGCTGCGCTCCGATCGGTTACGCCGGGGGCTGCTCGTCGCGACCTCACTGGCCCATGCCGGCCTGGTCGCCGCCTGCCTCAGGTCGGGCGGCGGGACGGGGCCGGGCAACTGGCTGCTGCTCGATGCGCTGGGGCTGGTGTTTCTCGCAATCACCAGCACGCTGTTCCTGGCGGCGGCGTTCTACGCCGTCGGCTACCTGAGACGGGAGGGGACCGGGCCGCGTCGCGATTTCGAGGAAGGGCAACTGTTCGCCGACGCGCCCGAGCGGGTCTTCATTGGATGCATGCTCTTCTTTCTGGCGGCCATGAGCCTGGTGATCGTCAGCCAGCACATGGGGCTGCTGTGGGTCGCCATCGAGGCCACGACGCTGGCCAGCGCCCCGCTCATCTATTTCCACCGCCATCACCGCTCGCTCGAGGCGACCTGGAAATACCTGTTGATCTGCTCGGTGGGGATCGCGCTGGCGCTCCTGGGCACGTTTTTTCTGGCGGTGGCGGCGTCCGGCCCCGGCGGAGGCCAGATACCCCTGGTCCTCGGCGATCTGGTCGCGGCCGCCCCACAGCTGAACCCGATTTGGCTGCGGGCCGCCCTCATCTTTCTGCTGGTGGGGTATGGAACGAAGATGGGCCTGGCCCCGCTGCACACCTGGCTGCCCGACGCCCACAGCGAATCCCCCTCTGTGGTCTCCGCGCTGATGTCGGGCGCGCTGCTGAATTGCGCCTTCCTGGGGATCCTGCGCGCCTTCCAGATCAGCGGCGCCGCAGGTGGCGGACGGTTCATGGCGCGGCTCATGGTGGTGCTGGGGTTGCTGTCGATGACCTTCGCGGCAGGATTGATCCTCGGTCAGTCCGACTACAAGCGCATGCTCGCCTAC
>DASTZC010000028.1 GCA_035764505.1 Candidatus Polarisedimenticolia bacterium | reverse complement strand
TCCCGGTCGACTCGTGCAGAACCTGTCGAATCCGATTCTGCTGATCGACCAGCACCACCTTGGGACGGTGGCTCTTGACCTCCACCGCGGTGGCCAGCCCGTAACCGGTGATGATCACCCGGTCGCCTTCCTTGGCCAGGTGCGCCGCGGCGCCGTTGACGCAGATCACGCCGGAATGCCGCGGCCCTTCGATCAGGTAGGTCGAGAAGCGGCTGCCGTTGGTGATGTCATAGACGTCGATTTTCTCGTACGCCGACAGGCCGGCCGCTTCCATCAATTCGACGTCCACTGTGAGGCTTCCTTCGTATTCCAGGTTGGCTTCGGTGACCGTGGCCCGGTGAATCTTGCCGCGCAGGACCTCGCGATGCATCGCCTTCATTCCTCCAGCTTCAGGATGACGTTGTCGATCAGACGCGTGGCTCCGATGCGAGCCGCCACCGGTACGAGGACCTGCCCGCGCAGCGGATCGATCGGCTCGAGCGTCTCGGCGCTCACCACGGCAGCGTAGTCCGGGACGACCAGCGGCTCGCCCGCGAGCGTCTCCCGAATCAGCCTCAGGACGCACTTCGCGTGCCTCTCGTCTTTCTGGAGCACCTGGGTTTCGACGTGTTGCAGGGCCCGGTAAAGGACCGGCGCGGCGCGGCGCTCCTGTGGGCTCAGGAAGGCGTTGCGCGAGCTCATGGCCAGCCCGTCCGCCTCCCTGACGGTGGGACAAATCTCGATCTGCAGGTCCATCTCCAGGTCGCGCACCATCCGACGGATCAGGATGGCCTGTTGGGCGTCTTTCTGCCCGAAGCATGCGACATCCGGCGCGACGCGATGCAGGAGCTTGAGGACGACGGTGGCCACGCCGCGGAAATGGCCCGGGCGGCTGGCGCCTTCGAGAAGGGCATCCCAGCCTTCGACGCTCACGTAAGTCCGATAGCCGGCCGGATAGATCGCCTCGACCTGGGGGGCATAGACGATGGAGGCACCGGCGGCGCCCGCCATCTCCGCGTCGCGCCCCAGGTTCCTCGGATAACGATCCAGATCTTCCGACTCTCCGAACTGGGCGGGATTGACGAAGACACTCACGACGACCGAATCGGCCAGCTCGCGCGCTTTGCGGATGAGGCTGAGATGGCCTTCGTGCAGCGCCCCCATCGTGGGGACGAAGCCGATGCGCGTCCCCGCGGCCCGCAGCTGCCGCGAGCGCGCCGCCATCTCCTCCGGCTTTGTCAGGATTTCCACAGCCGCTTCCCGGCCTGGTCGAAGGCGGAGCGCAGAGACTCCGCCACCTCGGGCTTGAGATGCGCCGATTCAGACGGTCCCGGGAAGCTCCCATTCCGCACGTCCTCGATGAAGCGGCGCGACGCCTCGCGGATCGCCTCACCCACGTCGGCGTAGCGGCGGGCGAACGACGGCACGTGACCTTCCGTCAAGCCGATGAGATCGTGCAGCACCAGAACCTGCCCGTCACACGCCGCGCCGGCGCCGATTCCGAGAGTCGGAATGCCGACGCGCTCGGTGATCATGGCTGCCAGCTCGGCGGGAATCCCTTCCAGTACGATCGAGAAGGCACCCGCATCCTCCACCGCCAGCGCGTCCTCCAGGATCGCGGCGGCCGCCTCGGCACTCTTCCCCTGCAGCTTGAATCCCCCGAAGTCGTGGACGGACTGCGGCGTGAGCCCCACGTGCCCCATCACCGGGATCTCGGCGTCGCGGATCGCCCGGATGACGCCAGCGCGCTTGCGCCCTCCTTCGACCTTGACGGCTTTCGCCCCGGCCTCCTGGATGAAGCGCCCGGCGTTGCGCACCGACTCCTCGAGGCCGAGGTGGTAGGACAGGTAGGGCATGTCGGCGACCACGAGGCCGCGGGACGTCCCGCGCGCCACCGCCCGCGTGTGGTGCAGCATCTCGGCCATGGTGACGGGAAGCGTGCTGTCGTAACCGAGGACCACCATCCCGAGGCTGTCGCCGACCAGCAGGATGTCGGCGCCCGCGGCGTCCACCGCGCGGGCCATCGGGAAGTCGTAGGCGGTCAGCATGGCGATTCTCTCGCCGCGCTGCTTCATCTTGAGGAGATCCGGGACCGTGACGGGACAGGGGCGGGGACCGCTCATCGTTCGCTCCTTTCTCCCCACCCCGAAGGGTTGAGGGAAATGCGGCGGCGGCGTGGGGGACAATAAAACGGGAATCCGTTACTTGGTCTTCCGTCTCGGGCCGTCTCCGGCTCCCAGCGGAATGTAGTACTGGACTCCCTTCTCCATCTGCTCGATCTGCGCGACCAGCTCGTTCAGGTCGTCCACCCGCTCCACGAAATCGATGTCGGTCGTATCGATGACCAGCAGCGGTGAGGCGGTGTAGTGAAAGAAAAAGTAATTATAGGCCCGGTTCAGCTCCGCGATATAGCGCTCGGAAATTCCCATCTCGAAGTCGCGGCTGCGACGCCGAATTCGCTCCAGGAGCACCTTCTCCGAGGCCTGGAGATAGATAACCAGGTCGGGGCGGGGGATATTCTGCTCCAGCAGGGCGTAGAGTTTCTCATAGATCAGCAGCTCGGAATCGTCCAGGTTCAGGTAGGCGAAAATCTTGTCCTTGGCGAAGATGTAGTCGGACAGCGTCACCTGGTTGAACAGGTCCCCCTGGGTCAGCTCCTTCTGCTGCTGGTATCGGTTCATCAGGAAGAAAAGCTGCGCCTGGAACGCGGCCCCGGGCTTGTCGCGGTAGAAATCCTCCAGGAAGGGGTTCTCGGTCTGCTCCAGGACTTTCAGGGCATCGAACCGCGCCGCCAGGAGATCCACCAGAGAGGTCTTCCCTACGCCGATGGCTCCTTCCACCGCGATGTGCCGGAATTTCATCCGATTTTTCCCCGGGAAGCCGCCGGATTATATCCACAGGGGTCTCAGGCATCAACCGCTTCCGGGGCGGCCACCCGGCGCACCCGAGACGGATCGGGACAGTGGGCCAGCAGGTCCGCGAAGGAGCGCCGCAAGACGGGGTGGATGACTTCGGGACCGATTTCCGCCAGGGGCACGAGAACGAAGCGGCGCAGGTGCAGGCGCGGATGGGGAATCTCCAGCCCCGCCTCGCTGACGATCTGCTCCCCGCGCAGCAGGATGTCGATGTCGATCGTCCGCGGGCCATCCTTGAAGTCCCGCACCCGGCCCAGCTCGGCCTCGACTGCCAGGCAGCGCTCGAGAAGCTCCCGCGGGGTGCCATCCCAGTGGCCCGCGAGCGCCAGGTTCAGGAAATTCCCCTGCTCCAGAAACCCAACCGGCTCCGTGTCATACACCGAGGAGACGCGCTGCGGCACCAGGCCCCGGGCGCGCAGGGCCGCCAGCGCGGACTGCAGCGCTCCGAGCCGATCCCCGAGGTTGCCCCCAAGCCCCAGATGCACGCGGTTCATTGACAGTAAGTGCTCCCTTTGCTAAGATTTCGCGTTTTCCAATCCCGTCGGCCCAAGAATCCGCCTGATGCGCGATGGGGTCGTCCCGACCCCCGGTCCCCCGCGGCGCAGCCTGGCGCTAACTCACGGATACAGGACACACCACCCATGGCAAAGAAGGAAATCAAGAAGAGCAAGAAGGTCGCTTCCCGTCCCGTTTCCACACTCGCCGCGCACGCCGAGCAGGCGATCAAGGACTACGACCAAGCCCTGGGATTCCTCCGCCGCAAGGATTACAGCGCCGCCACCGAGGCCTTCGAGAAAGTCCTTTCCACCTATCCCGACGAGAAGGAGATGGCGGATCGCTGCCGGGTCTACCTTACTATTTGCCGCCGCGAGGTCGCTGACAAGACCCTTCCGTTGAAGAAGGCCGAAGACTACTACTACCAGGCGGTCTTCGAGAGCAACCGCCAGCACTATGATGCGGCCCTCAGCCACCTCGACAAGGCGCTCAAGATGGAGCCGGGCGACGAGCGCATCCTCTATGCCACCGCCTCCACCGCGGCCCTCAAGGGGGAGCGGGAGCAGGCGTTGAGCATGCTCAAGGAGGCGATCCAGGCCAATCCGCAGAACCGCATCGCCGCGCAGCACGATCCCGATTTCGAGCCGCTGCGCGACGACGACGCCTTCATCGATCTGGTCGCCGCGGCCCGCGAATAAGCCCCACATCGATGGCGAAGCGAAAGACCTCCATCCGGCCCTCCTCTTTCCCGCTGCCGAAGCCGCCGGAGCTCTCGGTGCTCATCCTGGCGGCCGGCGTCGGGAAGCGGATGCTTTCCCGCACCTCGAAGCTGGTCCACCCGGTCGCCGGACGCCCCATGGTCCGGTTCGTGGTGGACGCCGCGCTGGAAACCGGCGCGAACCGGGTCCTGGTGGTCGTCGGAAACCCGGGCGACGGCGTGCGCGAGGCGATCGCAGGGAAGGATCCCAAGGTTTCCTTCTGCGTGCAGGAGCAGCCTCTGGGGACCGGGCACGCGGTGCTTTGCGCCGAGAAGGCGCTGCACGGGGTCGAGGGGACCCTTCTCATCCTGAATGGCGATCTGCCGGCGCTGCGCGCCGAGACGCTCAAGGGCTTCGTGGAGTACCACCGCGCCCACGGAGCGGCGCTCACGCTGGTGACCGCGATCCTCCAGGAGCCCGGCCGCTACGGCCGCATCGTGCGCACTTACAACGGCGAGGTGGCCCGCATCGTCGAGGCCTCGGACGCCACCCCCGAGCAGAAGCAGATTCGCGAGATCAACGCCGGCATCTATTGCGTCGAGACGGCGCAGCTTTTCAAGCACCTGGGCCAGGCGGGGTCCGACAATGCCCAGCGCGAGGTCTACCTCACGGATCTGGCCGAGATCCTGCGGCGCGCCCATCAGAAGGTATCCGCCTTCACGCCTCCGGACGCCGAGGAGGTCCTCGGAGTCAACAACCGGCACGAGCTTGCCGGCGCGGCGAAGACCGTCTACCGCCGCAAGGCTCTGGCTCTGATGGAAGAAGGCGTTTCGATCCTGGATCCCGACTGCACCTACGTGGAATGGGACGTGCGGGTCGGCCGGGACACCGTGCTCTATCCGATGACGATGCTCCAGGGAGGCACGACGATCGGTGAGGATTGCCGGATCGGGCCGGGGACGCGCATTTCGGACTCGGTGATCGAGGACGGGGTCCACGTCCGCGACCACTGCGTCATCGTGCAATCCCGCGTCGGCCGCGGCGCGCGGGTGGGTCCTTTCGCGCACCTGCGCCCCGAGACGGACCTTGCGGAGGAGGTGCACGTCGGCAATTTCGTGGAGACCAAGAAGAGCCGCATCGGCAAGGGGAGCAAGGCCAACCATCTCTCCTACCTCGGCGACGCCGAGATCGGCAGCGGCGTCAATGTGGGCGCCGGCACGATCACCTGCAACTACGACGGCGAGAAGAAGCACAAGACGATCCTGGAGGACGAGGTCTTCATCGGATCCGACACGCAGCTGGTGGCGCCGGTCAAGGTGAAGCGCGGCGCCTATGTCGGAGCCGGCTCCACCATCACCAAGGAAGTGCCGGCGCACGCCCTGGCCCTCTCCCGCGGGCGCCAGGTGAACGTGGCGAACTGGGCGAAAAAGAAGAAGAGCAGGAAGTCGTGAACGCCTGCCCTGGCATCACGCCGCCGACCCTGCGGCTATCCCGCGCGGCGAGGCTTCACTCGTCGGGAATCACGTTCTTGCAGCTTCGATCGAAACCCCTTATATTCGGCTCCTGATCATGTGCGGCATCGTCGGATACATCGGCAACAAGCGCCTCACCAACGTCCTCATGGATGGACTGCGGCGGCTCGAGTATCGGGGCTACGACTCGGCGGGCCTGGCCGTGGTGAACGAGGGGGGACTGCAGGTGGTGCGCTGCGCCGGCAAGCTGCGGGACCTCGAGGAGGCCCTGCGGCTCACTCCCCTCGACGGCAGCTTCGGTGTGGGGCATACGCGCTGGGCCACCCACGGGCGCCCCACGGAAGAGAACGCCCACCCGCATCGCGACTGCACCGGGCGCCTGGTGGTCGTCCACAACGGCATCATCGAGAACTACATCGAGCTCAAGCGCGAGCTGCGCGCCCGTGGGCACACGTTCAAGACCGAGACCGACACCGAGGTCATGGCCCATCTGTTCGAGGAGAAGCTGAAGGAGCATTCGCTCGAGGAGGCGGTGCGCCTGTGTCTGCCGCGCCTGAAGGGCGTCTACGCCATCTCCGTGATTGCCGCCGACCACCCGCGCAAGATCGTCGCCGCGCGCAACGGCCCGCCCCTGGTGATCGGGCTCGGGAAAGACGAGTACTTCGTGGCCTCCGACGTCCCCGCCATCCTGCACCATACCCGCGACGTCTTCTTCCTGGACGATCGCGAGGTGGCCGTGGTCACCGATGCCGGCGTGCAGATCAAGGACCTGGAGGGGCGCATCGTCACGAAGAAGGTCCAGCGGATCACCTGGGACCCGATCATGGCGGAGAAGAGCGGCTTCAAGCATTTCATGCTCAAGGAGATCTACGAGCAGCCCCGCGCCATCCGCGACACGCTGCTGGGGCGCGTCTCCTCCGAGACCGGCCGGATCTTCCTGGAGGAGATGGACATCTCGCCGGAGGAGTTCAAGAAGGTGCGCCGCATCTCGCTGGTCGCCTGCGGCACCTCCTGGCACGCCGCGCTGGTGGGCAAGTTCCTCCTGGAGCGGCTGGTGAAGGTGCCCGTCGAGGTGGACATCGGCTCGGAGTTCCGTTACCGCGATCCCATCCTCTTCCCCGGCGATCTGGTGGTGGTCATCAGCCAATCCGGCGAGACGGCCGACACGCTGGCGGCACAGCGCGAGGCCCGGGCCAAGGGACTGAAGACGGTCGCCATCTGCAACGTCGTCGGCAGCATGATCACGCGCGAGGCGAACGGCATCATCTACACGCACGCCGGCCCCGAGATCGGCGTCGCCTCCACCAAGGCGTTCACCTGCCAGCTCGCCGCCTTGCAGCTCCTGGCGCTGCACCTGGCCGAGATTCGCGGGACGCTCGAGCCCGAGGCGGCGAAGGAGCACATCGAACAGCTGCTGCACCTGCCGGTGCAGATCGAGAAGATCCTCCAGATGGATCCCGCCATCGAAGAGGTGGCGAAAGAGTACTACCGGGCCTCCGATTTCCTCTTCCTGGGACGGGGCGTGAACTACCCGATCGCCCTGGAGGGCGCCCTGAAGCTCAAGGAGATCTCCTACATCCACGCCGAAGGATATCCGGCGGGCGAGATGAAGCACGGGCCGATCGCGCTCATCGACAAGAATCTGCCGGTGGTGGCGCTGGCTTTCGGCGACAAGGTCTACGAGAAGATGATGGGCAACATCGAAGAGGTGAAGGCGCGGGAGGGGCGCATCATCGCCGTGACCCAGGAAGGCAATGGGGATCTGAGCAAGATCGCCAGCCAGGTGATCGCCATCCCGAAGACCGCCGACCTCCTCACCCCCATCCTGGCGGTCATTCCGCTGCAGCTGCTGGCCTACCACATCGCCCTGCGGCGCGGCTGCGACGTGGATCAGCCGCGCAACCTCGCCAAGAGCGTCACCGTCGAGTAGCCGGCAGCACCCCGTTTCCTTCCTGACAGGCGGCCATGCTCGAATCCCTCAACGACAAGCAGCGCGAGGCGGTCCTCGCGACGGAAGGTCCGCTCCTGATCCTGGCCGGCGCCGGATCGGGCAAGACGCGTGTCATCGTCCATCGCATCGCCCACCTGCTGCACGAAGGCAAGGCCCGGCCCGAGGAGATCTTCGCCGTCACCTTCACCAACAAGGCGGCGGCCGAGATGAAGTCCCGGGTGGCCGAGCTGCTCGGCGCCGAGTCGATCGGCGCCTGGGTCTCCACGTTCCATTCGCTGGGGTTGCGCATCCTGCGCATCGAGGGGGAGCGCCTCGGCTATCGGCGCGGCTTCGTCATCTACGATGACGACGATCAAATCGCGCTGCTGAAGGACCTGCTGCGCGAGGAGAACGTCGACGACAGGGCCTTTCCGCCTCGCCGGGTCCTGTCCGCCATCAGCAACGCCAAGAACCTGCTGGTGCCTCCGGAGCGCTAC
>DASTZC010000027.1 GCA_035764505.1 Candidatus Polarisedimenticolia bacterium | reverse complement strand
CATAGGAGTGCGACATGGGAATGGCGGCGATATTGATGTCGCCCGGGTGGATTCTCATCGCCGCAATGACCTGCCGGCCATCGGCGATCAGGTGCGAGGCGCCGACCGCGATGCCGCGGGACCTGCCGGTGCTTCCCGAGGTGAGCTTCACCATGGCGGTGTCCGCAGGGAGCCGCCTGCCGCTCGGCGTCCTGCGGGTGCACTTGAGCTTGCCGGCGGCGTCGGCCTCCAGGAGAAAACCGGCCTGGAGATCGCGCAGGATCGCTTCCAGCTCCGCCGGCGCGACGGGCGCTTCGATCGCCGCCGCCGCCGCGTCGCAGGACCAGGTCCCCAGGAGCCCGATCACCAGCGCTCTTCCGCGCAATGCGCGGGAGAGAACCAGATCCCCCTTGCGCACGCCGGCCGATCGCAGGGTGCGCGCGGCCATTTCGACTTGTTCCAGGAGCTCCCTTCCCCTAAGCGCGTCGCCCCCCACCTCCTGCAGCGCGCAGCCCGAAAGATGCACTGCGGCTTCGAGCCGCTCCACCAGCTCGCGCGGCGCGCTCATCGCTCCTCCTCCAGCAGGTCCCGCAGCGTCACGGGCTCCAAGCCGCGCTCCTTGAGCCCGCTCAGGATTCCCGGCAGCGCCAGGACCGTGTGCGAGACGCCGGCGATTCGCCGGCGGATTCCCTCGTGCAGCAGGAGGATTCCGCCCGGGGTCGCCCGGTCGAGCAGGTGCAGGCGAATCGAATCGGGGCTCCGGCTCATCGTGTCGAAGGGACGCGCCGACCAGATCACCATGGTCAGCCCTTCTTCCCGCAGGACTTCCTCCAGCGACAGTCCTTTGTGTCCCATCGGCGGCCGGAAGTAGCGCGGTTTTTTCCCCGACAATCGCGCCAGCGTCGCCGCACAGTCGCGCACCTCGCGCCGCAGGCGGGCGCGGCTGGCGAGGCTGAACCACCAGGGATGGGTATCGGAATGGGCGCCGACCTCGTGCCCCGAAGCGGCGGCGCGCTGCACCAGGTCGGGATGGCGCCGCGCCTTCTCTCCCACGAAGAAGAAGGTCGCCCGGGCGCCGCATTCCTCGAGAGCGCTCAGGATGGCGGGCGTGTCCACCGGATGGGGGCCGTCGTCGAAGGTGAGCGCCACCCGGTTGCGCGCCGGGCCGGCCGAGAGCCCCCTGCCGTACAGCCGGCTGCCCGGATGGAGCAGGCCGAACATGACGATGGCGCTGCCGGCGATGCAGATCGCGGCGGAGATCCAGCGCGTGGGCCCGGAGAGCAGAATCGCTCCCAGGAAGGAGAAAAGCGGCACCACGATCGAGGCAAGGGTGCGTGCCATGACGGCGATTCTATCGCATGGAAGCGCCGCACCCCCTCGACGGGGCAAACTTCTCACTGCCGCAAAGGCGCGGACGCTATCTCCTCCAGCTCGCCGGCGCGCTGCTCCAGGGAGCGCAGCAGCGCCCAGTGCATCCGGCAGCGGTCCAGATTCTGATTGGGGCGGGAGGTCCGGAAGTAGCGGTCTCCCGCCAGGTAATCGGCCAGGAAGCGCAGCCCGCACTCCAGCGTGATCACCTGCGCTCCGAGCACCAGGACGGCCGTCTCCTGCGGCGAAAGATCGGGACCCAGGGCAGACTTCCATCCCTCCACCATGGCGGCAAAGAGATCCCGGTCCACGGCCGCCTTTCCCGGATCGGCCTCGTCCTCCGCCCCGCGGTGGGCCGCGGAGCGCACCAGGTCCCCGAAATCCCAGGCCGACAATCCCGGCATCGTGGTGTCGAGATCGATCACGCACAGGGCTTTGCCCGTCTTCTCGTCGAGAAGGACATTGTTCAGCTTCGTGTCGTTGTGGACGATCCGCTCGCTCAGCTCTCCGGCTGCCTGACGGGCAAGCAGGGCGCCGCACAGCGATTCCCGCTGTAGAGCGAGCTCGATCTCAGGCTTGGCCCCCGCCGCCCGGTTGGCGACGTCGGCTTCCACCGCCGCCACGAGGCTGCGCCAGCGTCGCGGCGTGTCGTGGAATCCGGGGATCGTCTCCCGCAGCCGCGGCGGCGGCAGATCGCGCAGCTGTCGCTGGAAGGTGCCATAGGCGAAAGCGGCTTCACGAGCCTGCGCCGGGCTCTGGACGATGTCGAAGCTGTGGGTTGATTCGATGTAATCGAAGCAGCGCCAGATCTCGCCGCCCCCATCCCGCCAGAAAACCTCGACCGAGCGCGCCGGGACCAGCCGCAGCGCCCGGCGCGAATCGTCGGGCGCTCCCTCCGCTCGCAGCGCCGCGTGCAGGTGGGCGAGGATGCGCTGCAGGTTGTCCATGACCGCTTCAGGATCGGGGAAGACCTGTCGGTTGATGCGCTGGAAGACATAGCGCGCCCGATGGGCGCCGTGCTCGAAGCAGGCAACGAAGGTTTCGTTGATATGGCCCGATCCGAGGGGGCCGGCTTCGACGAAGGTGCCGGGGATCACGAAGCGGGCGGCGAGGTCTTTCAGATCGGTCATGGTCGCGGCGGCGCGCCGGCGCCGGAGGTCACGATTTTTCTCCCTGGACCTCGGCCAGCATCGCCTTGACTTGCGGCTGGTTGGGATCCAGCGAGAGCGACTCCCTCAGGCTGTCGATGCATTTCTGGATCTGTCCCGTCTCGTGGTAGGCGATCGCCAACCCGTTGTAGAGCGTCGGAGAGCGGTAGCCACGATGGCGCGCTTCCTCGAACTGGGCGATGGCATCCTGATGCCTCCCCGATTTCCCCAGGGCCGCGCCGAGGTTCATTCTCGCCTCGTAATTGTTGGGCTCCTTGGCCACCGCCCGCGTCAGCACCGCGACCGCCTCCTCCCCCCGTCCCTCTCGTGAGAGGACCGCGCCGAGATTGGCGAGCACGCCGGCATAGTCGGGATCCAGCTCCACCGCGCGGCGCAGCTCCCGCTCCGCTCCGCGCAGGTCGCCCCGCCGCTCCAGGATGAGCCCCAGCAGATTGTGATGGCCTGTCGAGTTCTCGTTCTGGCGCAGCGCCGCCCGCACGGCCGGCTCGAGGCTTCCTTCCTCCCCCCGCTTCTTGAGAATCTCGAACAGGCGCGATGCCGGCTCGGCGGAGCCCGGCGCGGCGGAGAGCGCCTCGCGATACAACGCCTCGGCCCGCACCGCATCCCCTTTCGATTCCCACAGCTTCGCCAGCGCGAGCGCGGAGTCGCCGCCGCCCGGGGCGCGCGCGTGCAGCGCTTCGAAGTAGGCAACCCCGTCGTCCGTCCTCCCCGCCTTGACGAAGAGATCCGCCATGGCGCTGGTCACGCCCGGTTCCGCTTTTCCGGAATCCAGAAGGCGCCGGTAGACCGCCAGGGCCCGGTCGGGCTGCTGGGTCGCCTGAAAGATCGAAGCCTGCGTCATCAGCGCGGGAACATAATCGGGAACGAGCTTCAGCGCCTCATCGATCTCCTTTTGCGCCGCGTCGTAGTTCTTCGCCTTCAGCTGGAGCGTCGCCAGGTTCGTATGATAGGTGACGGTCTCCCCTCCAGGCGCCGCCGCGGCCGGCGCGGCACCCGTCTCCTCCGGCGCGGCCTCTCCGGCGCCGCCGATGTATCCCAGGGAGCGCAGGTTGGCGATCATCTCCTTGTCCGCCGCGGAAGAACCGGCGCCGACAGCGGCTCCCGCGTGTCCCAGGGCGTCATAGCTCGCCACTCTTTCCTGCACCAGCTCGCCTGCCCGCTCCGGCGTGAAAGCCTCGGCGAGCACCCTTCCGGACATCTGCTCCGAAGGGGGCAATCCGGCGGCCGCCAGGATTGTCGGGGCCAGATCCAGCAGCGACACGGTGTCGATCTGGCCCGGCTTCACGCCGGGGCCGGCCATCATGAAGATGCCGTAGAGGCGATGCCATTTCCCGGGCTTTCCCTCGATGTAGGGCGGATCGTCGGTGGGACGTCCCGGCCCGTTCTTGAAGCCGTGATCCGACAGGACGATTACGAGGGAGTTCGGATCCGCCTTGGCGATGAGCTCGCCCAGGAGGCGGTCCTGGTAACGGTAGAAGGCCTCCACCGCCCCGTGGAAGCGGCGGTAGTCGCCGGCATCGGCCATCGCCATCTTCGGCGGCATCAGGTGCATGAAGCGATGCCCCATTTCATCGATCCCCTGGTAGTAGACGAGCATGAGATCCGGCTGCCCGCGCGCGAGGAGATCCAAAGAGGCGGCCTGGTAGGTGCGCGTCGAAGCCAGAATCCGGGTGAGATGATTCACCGGATCGGCATAGGCCTTGCGCGCTTCGGCGTGATCGATCTGCGCCCGTCTTTCCTGGAACTCCGTGGCCGTGATGTCGGCGAACTCGTTCACCTCGGCCAGGGTCACGTCCGCGTCGGTGACCAGCCGGTCCTTGATCGACGCCAGGTAGTCCTCGGGGTAGGCGACCCCCGGGAGGCTCGCCGGATCGGCCTTGTAGCCGAACAGAGAGTAGGCAACCCGATCGGAGACGATGACGCCGTGCACCGGCTCAGCGGGATAGGAGGCCCACCAGGCCACCACTCCGACCGTGCGCCCCATCTCGCTGAACAGGTTCCACAACGCCGGGACCTTGCGGAAGCGCGAGGAGATCGGGACCTTCTCTCCGGTCGCGGGATCCTTGACCAGGAAGTCGACCACGCCATGCTCTTCCGGCCGGCGGCCGGTAGCGACGCTGGTCCACAGCAAGGGGGACAGAATCGGCTGCAGCGATTTGAGGTTGGCCCAGGCGGAGCGCGCCTTGAGGCGCGCCAGGTTCGGCAGCTTGCCCTGGGCAATCCAGGGGTCGATCAGCTGCCAGTCGGCGCCGTCCAGCCCGACGAGAAGTATCTTGGAAGTCTGACGGCGGCTCTTGCCGCGTATCTGAGCCAGCAGGGCCGCGTTGGTGGCCTCCTGCGGCGCTTCGGGACGATCCAGCGAGAGCGACACCGAGGTCAGCCCAAGCGCCTGCAGCTCGCCCTCAATCGTGTCGGTCGGAGGGGCTTCCGTTCCCGCGGCCCAGACACCGGCGGAGGTATCGGAGAATCCCGCCGCCAGCAGGCGGTGCAGTCTTTCCGCCAGGAACTCCCGGGCCCCGCGCCCGCGGGCGTTCTCGTCGAACTGCAGAAGATGGGCCGGATCGATGCGCGCCGACAGGCGATACGGGAAGCGCAGGTTGACGCCCTCGGAGGAGGTGACCTCCTCGGTGCCGGCGATTTCCAGCGCTCCGGCCGGGTAGCGGTGTACCGACTGCAGCAGCGGCACGCGCAGGTGCCATCCCGGCTCCAGCAGGCGCGCCTCGCCGACGCCGAAGCTGCCGCGCACTACGGCCCGGCTGTCGGAGGGAATCCGGATGATCAAGAGGGCGGCGAGGGCGATCAGGGCCGCGGCGAGAATCGCAGGCCAGAAGCGGCGGGCCTTGTTGATCACGCGAAGCGTCCTTCCACCCCGCGATTATACCCATGGTGGTGCGGAGCTTGTTAGTTCACGGGCGGACACGATCGTTTCCAGCGAATGCGCCCATGAACGTCGGCCTGAATTACAGGTTCGATAACTCCTTTGTCCTTAATACGTCCTCATCACGACTTGCGGCACGGTTCTTGAACTTCCGGCACTCATGCGCTGGCCCAAGATCCCAATTGAGCGCTTGCGATTTTTCCGTCCGCGTTTCTGCCCCTGGCCCGACTGTCCCCAGCACAGGCGCCGGATGCCCGGCTACAGATATCAGCACCATGGAGCGTATTCCACGCGACGGCGCTCTTCGGTCCCTCGCTTTCGTTGCGCCGTCTGCATGCGCAGCTTCTCGAGACAGAGCTTCGCGGTGTCCTATTACCTCAAGCGCCCCGAGCTGCTGGTTCCCATTGCTGCGGGCCTGCAGGCCGGCTGTGCCCACCGGCAGCTGGCGCGCACCCTCGGCTGCGCGCCCTCCACCGTCACGCGGCTGAGTGCGCGGCTCGGGCGTCACGCATTGCTGCTGAGCGCGCACACCCTCAAATATCTCGAGGGCCGCTTGACCGAAACCGTGGTCCTCGATCATTTCGAGACCTTCGAGTTCAGCCAGGATTTCCCTTTCGGGGTCGCAACAGCCGTCGGCCGCGACTCGTGGTTTCTCTACGGCGTCGATCCGGCGCCGCATCCTCGCACCGGGAAGAAATCGGCTGCCCAAGAGGATCGCCTGCTGCGGCGGCCTTCTCGCAAGCTGCACGGTGGATACGAGGCGTCGACCCGACGCATCGTCGAGCTCCTGCTGAGACTGACTCCCGAAACGGGAAGTCTGAATCTGGCGGGCGACGGTCATCCCGCCTACGATCGGACCGCAGCAGCATTGTCGGGTCGAGTCCGGTTCCAGCGTTTTCCCAACCCACGACGCGGCCCGAAGGGGACGGTGCGTACGCCGGAGATGCTTGCCCGCGACCGGGCCATGTTCCCCGTGGACCAGCTGCACGCCCTGCTGCGTCACAGCCTGGCACATCACCGCCGCGAGACCATCGCGTTCGGCCGGCGCATCAATGCATTGGTCGAAAGATTGTTCCTGGCGATGGTTTGGAGAAACTTCATCAAGTGGCGCTCGGAGCGCCGTCCTGATCCCAGCACGCCCGCGATGCGGCTTCACCTCACGGAGAACCGGTGGACCTGGCGGCGGGTGCTCGCGCGCCGCTTGTTTCCCGTACGGGAACAGCTACCGAATCCCTGGCGTGAGCTGTATGATCGGGACTGGATCACGCCCATCTTGCGATCGAATTCTCGCCATCACCTCATTCACGCCTATTGACCGCCGTTCGGATCCGAGACGACAATAATCGATGTCATGAGAGCAACAAGCTCCGCACCACCATGATCCGGACACGAGGATTGGTGAAGCGCTACGGCGAGGTGACCGCCCTCGACGGAGTCGATCTCGAAGTGCGCGAGGGAGAGACCTTCGGCTTGCTCGGTCCGAACGGGGCCGGCAAGACCACCACGGTCAAGGTGTTGATTACCCTGACACGGCCCGATTCGGGAAGCGCCGAGATGGCGGGCGTCGACATCCTGCGCCGCAGCGCCGAGGCCCGCCGCCTGTTCGGTTACGTTCCCCAGGAGCTGACCGCGGACCGGGCCCTGACCGGAAGGGAAAATCTGAGCTGGTTCGCCGGCATGTACCATCTCGAGCGCGGCGTGAAAGAGCGGCGCATCGCCGAACTCCTCGAGCTGGTGGATCTGGGCGAGGCCGCCGATCGTCCGGTGCGCACTTATTCGGGCGGCATGAAGAAGAAGCTCGATCTCGCCTGCGGCCTGGTGCACGAGCCGCGCATTCTCTTTCTCGACGAGCCGTCGCTCGGTCTGGACGTCAAGGTACGCTCCGAGTTGTGGCGCTACGTTTCCGGGCTCAAGCAGCGCGGCGTCACCGTGTTCCTGTGTACCAACTACATGGACGAGGCGGACCGGCTGTGCGATCGGGTGGCGGTGATCGACCGGGGACGCATCGCCGTATCGGGGACCCCGGACGAGCTGCGCGCCGCTCTGGGAGGCGATGTGATCACCCTCGAGGTGCCGGCCGAGGCGGCCGGCTCGATGGCGTCTCTGGCGCGCACCCTGGGAGCGCTCTCCTTCGTCAAGGACACCCTCAGCGACGGGACCCGCCTGTCGATTTACGTGGAGGCGAACGAGACGGCGCTTCCCAAGGTCCTGGAGGCGGCGGCCGCGGGCGGCACGCGGGTGCAGCGCATCGCCTACTCGCGCCCCGGTCTGGAGGAGGTCTTCCTTAAGGCCACAGGGCACCGCATCGACGAGGAGGCGCCGCGTGGCTGAGTTCATCCAGGAAACCCGCGCCCAGCTGGTCCGCTGGCTGATCCACCTGCGGCGCGAGCGCTTCAGCATCACCTTCGCCCTGGTTTCCCCCATCGTGTTCCTGGTCTTCTTCGGCGGCGCGTTCGGGCGCATGGCGCCGGAAAGCCTGCCGGGCGGCACCTACCGCACCTTCATCCTTCCCGGCATCGTAGCGCTCACCGTCTTCGGCAGCAGCCTGTCGGGAGGAATCGAGCTGCTCTTCGACAAGGAGAATGGCACGCTCACCCGCATCCTCGCCGCCCCCATCTCGCGCGCTTCGATCCTGGCGAGCCGCTTCCTCTACGTGAACCTGGTTTCCACTATCCAAGTGCTGCTGATTGTCGGCCTGGCCTTTCTCCTGGGGGCGCGCATCGCCACGGGCATTCCCGGGCTGGCCGCCCTGATCATCCTGGGATGGCTGCTCGGCTTCGCGCTGACCGTTATCTCTCTGATGCTCGCCTTCACGCTGACCAACCACGGCGAGTTCTTCGCCATTCTGAGCTTCCTGACCCTGCCGCTGGCGTTCCTCTCCAGCGCCTTCGTCCCCCTGGAGCGCATGCCCGGGTGGATGGCCGTCTGCGCCCGCTTGAACCCCATGACTTACGCCGTGAACGGAATGCGGACGCTGGTCGTGTCGGGCTGGGATTGGGCCTACCTGGGGAAGATGGCGCTGGTTCTGGCGGCCTTCGATCTGGTGGCGCTCCTTGCCGGGACGCGGGTCCTGCGCCGCCATATCTCCTGATCCGGTGGCTCTTAAAGCAGAAAAGCCGGGCCCGAAGGTCGGGCCCGGCTTCAGATCCGTGCGCGAGGAGCTATCCCTGCTTGGGCGGCTCCGTCTTGTTGTCGAGCTTGATCGCCGTGACGCCAAGGTGTCCGCCGCGCTCGTCATCGGTGCAGGTCAGCACGACGTGATCGCCGGCCTTCAGGGTCTTCAGGGAGTCAATCGCCTTCCCCATGGCGGGGACGGTCTTGCTCTGGCCCGTCTCGTCCTTGAACGTCAGGGTCTTCCCCTCGACGTTCACCGAGACCACCTCGCCCTTCACTTCGTGGGTCTTCTCGCCCGCCAGCACCGCCGTAACCGGGGCTGCCAGCACAGCCGCAACAAACAACGCGACAACCCAAACCGCGAGCTTTCTCATCGTTCCTCCTTGGGGTGAGATAAGAATTGAGTCGATCCCTTCCTGGCTGTTCCGGACTGTCTGATTATTACCGAATTCGTTCATTCTTTCCCGGGCATCACCCGAGCCGCGAAAAGGCCCATCGCTGGATCGGAGGTCCTCGAGACACGCCTGTGAAACCCGGCAAAACCTCCACTTCGGCAAGGAGTTCCGCGTCCGTCGGCCCGGGCCCTTCTCCCCCTCTCGAGCCGGGGGGCCGCGACGCTGCGGAGGTTCGCGCCGTACAGGGAGGCATTGAGGTGCTCCTGACGGTTAGCTGACCGGGTGCTCGATTGTAGGGGAAAGGTCCCCTTCCGGCAAATTCCGCCCCCCGGAAACCGGGTTCGGCGGGGTTCTTTACTTCTTCGACAAGCCGGGTTTCCCCCGATACCCCGCGGGCGCCTGATCCCCCTGAAAGGCCGTTTTTTATCGTGTAGAATCCCTGCGTCATGAGCCAATCCACCGTCCGGCTTCCCCTGTTCTTCCCTCTTTTCATCGCGGCGGTTGTCGCCTCGAGCTCTTGCGTACAGGGGAACCCTTCGCTCCCGCCCGCCGAAGCCAGACCCCGGGAGGTGGCGCCCTCCGGCGACCTCACCCCGGACGAGCTGGCCACCATCTCGGTGTTCGAAAAGGCCTCCCAGTCGGTCGTTTTCATCACCACCGCCGCCTTGCAGCGCGACTTCTGGTCGATGAACCTGTTCGAGGTCCCCCAGGGCTCCGGGTCGGGATTCATCTGGGATCGCCAGGGGAATGTCGTGACCAATTACCACGTGATTGCGGGGGCCAATTCGATCCAGGTGGTCACCTCCGACGGCAAGGAGCACAAGGCGAAGGTCGTCGGCTCCGATCAGGATCAGGACCTGGCCGTTCTGCGGATCGAGGCTCCCCCCGACACCCTTTCCCCGGTCAAGCTTGGCAGCTCGGCCAACCTGAGAGTCGGCCAGAAGGTCCTGGCGATCGGCAACCCCTTCGGTTTGGACCATACCCTTACGACGGGGGTGGTGAGCGCCTTGGAGCGCACCATCCAGTCGATGTCGGAGCGCACTATCCAAGGGGTCATCCAGACCGACGCCGCCATCAACCCGGGCAATTCGGGCGGGCCGTTGCTCGACAGCAGCGGGCGGCTCATCGGGGTCAACACGCAGATCTTGAGCCCTTCCGGCGCCTTTGCCGGCGTGGGCTTCGCGGTCCCGGTCGACACGATCAACCGGATAGTTCCTCAGCTGGTGGCCTACGGCAAGGTCATCCGGCCCGGCTTCGGAGTCATCTTCTACAGCGATCCGATCGCCCGGCGCTGGGACATCGACGGCGTGATTATCCGGCGCGTCTCCCCGGGGAGCGCCGCCGCGGAGGCGGGGCTGCGCGGCTCGCGCGAGATGCGCTCGGGCGACGTCATGGTGGGCGACATCATCACCGCGGTGGATGGGAAAAAGGTCAGCACCGTCAACGATCTACGGGACATCCTCGACCTGCACAAGGTCGGAGATCGGGTGACGGTGGAGGTTCTGCGCGACGACGCCCGCACGAAAGTCGACGTGACGCTGCGCCCGGTGAACTAGGAGAAGAATGACGATGAAGGTCGCCTTCCTGGGACTCGGCACCATGGGCGAGCCGATGGCCCGCAATCTGCTGCGCGGCGGCGCCGACCTGTGCATCTGGAACCGCAGCGCCGGCAAGGGGGACCGCCTCGTCGACGAGGGGGCGCGGCGTGAGAACAGTCCCGCGAAAGCGGTGGAGGGGGCGCAGGCTTGCGTGGTGATGGTGGCGGACCCCGCGGCCCTGGACGAGGTATTGCGGGGCCCTTCCGGGGCGCTGTCGGCCCTGGGCCGCGGCGCCGTCCTGATCAACATGGGGACCCAGTCGATCGAGCAGATCGAGGCGCTGGCCGCCGATTGCGGCTCGGCAGGCATCGCCTTTGTGGATGCGCCGGTCACCGGCAGCCGCTCCGGCGCGGTGGAGGCGACGCTCACGATCCTGGCAGGTGCCTCCGCGGAAGATCTGGAGAAGGGGCGCCCGATCCTCGCAATGCTGGGGAAAACGATCCTCCACGTCGGCCGCCCCGGAGACGGCACCCGGGCCAAGCTGGTGCTCAACCTGATCCAGGCCGGCATGCTGGTGGTCTGGTCGGAAGGGCTGGCGCTGGGCAAGCGCCTGGGGCTCTCTCCGTCGCTGACGGCCCAGGTCCTGGAGAACTCGGCGGGGAACTCCGGCCTCTTCCGCTACAAGACGCCCTTTCTCCTGAAGCGCGACTTCTCCACCAACTTCTCGCTGAAGCTCATGGACAAGGACATCAAGCTGGCGATGCGAGAAGCCGGTCGGCTCGGACTCGATCTTCCCGGCTGCGGGACCACCAGCGAGGTTTTCTCCGAGGCGATGGCCGAACGTCTCGGCGAGGAGGACTTCGTGGCCATCGCCAAGATGGCGGAAAAGCGTGCCGGCACCCTGCTCGATTCCTGACGACAGCCATGCCGTTCTCACGACGTATTCCCGCCTGCCTTCTGCTCCTGGGGATGTCCTCTCCGTGCGTGGCCCACGACCTCTGGCTGGATCTGGAACAGGACCCGGATTCCAGGAAGTCCATCGTCATCCAGGCCGTCCTGAGCGCAAAATTCCCGAAGGTCGACGAGGTCAAGAAGGTCGAGGACTATCGGGAGCCCCGCATGATGGTCAGTGGCCCGCCGGTTCAGCCGCTTCCCGATTTCGGCCTCGAGCCGACGCTCGTCGGGCGCGTGACTACGGACCAGCCTTTCGCCGTCTCGGTTCTGGGCCCGACGCGTGAGATCGACCTGAAGCTCGACGAGGCCCGCGAGTACCTGGCTGAGGAAGTTGGGCTGCCGCCCGGGCGCATCGCCGCGATCCTGGATGGCGACGCTCCCACGGTGCACGAGACCTATTCACGGATCCTCAAGGGAATTGGTTTGCGGGACTATGGAAAAGCTCCCGGCGGATTGGACTTCGGGCTGCCGATCGAGATCAGGCTCGTCCGGGTGAACCTTGTGCCGCCCGATGGCTGGGACATCAAGTTCGAGATTCTGAAGGACGGCAAGCCCCTGCCGGACGCCTACGCCCGCATCCTGGCTCCGGCGAGGAAGACTCAGGGCGTCAGGACCGACAAGCTGGGTTCCGCCACGGTTTCCCTGCCGCGGCGAGGCTCGGTGCTGATCGCCTACATCGAGCTCGTCTCCGCGAGCAAGGGTCGCTACGAAACGCGCTGGACTAACCTCGCCATTTTCGCGCACTAGCACTGACTGGGGTATCGGGCGACCCGATTCCTTCGTTCCGTTCCCCATCCGAATCACCCGCCGGTTTAGAAGTCGAAGGCCGAGCCCGGAGACCAGGCCGCGCGGCGAAAGATTCTGCCGACCCCATGCTCCTGCCCCGGAAAACTTCCTCCTCAGCCTTGACAGTCGCCTGATCGACTCCCGCTCGCTGCGGCCTGGGGAGAATTGGAGCGCGCGAGCCCCCCGGCGCCTTCGGTACCCATCGCGGGTTATGAAACGGCTGCGAAAATCCGGCTGGCGTCCGCAACCGGCTCGTGGCCTCTTCCTGGTCCTGAACCAAAGCTGACCTGAGGCGACCTTGGAGTATCGCTGTGAAGTGGGCGTGAACCGCGTGTCGAAAGACAAAAGGAGAAAGAGATGAGAAATGCCGATCTCCCGGGCAGATTCATGCGGAGCATGATCGTCGCGTTTGCGTTGCTGACCATCGCTGGGATCCTGCCGGTGAGGGCTGCGAACACCCAGCCCGGGCCACTCGACATTACGGGCGAGATCAACGGGGCGCCCTTTCGGATCATCGTCCCCGCCGACTGGAACGGGACGCTTCTCCTCTTCCAGCGCGGCTACACCGACCTGGCCGACCATCCCGGGGAGATCGACAACCGCAACCCGACTCTCGTGCCGGCCGGTGTTGACCGCAACGTCTTCCTCACGCGAGGCTACGCGCTCGCGGGCACTCCACGGAAAAGCAACGGCTATTCGGTGGAGGAGGGACTCGATGACGTCGTGGCGCTGCTCAGCTACTTCAGGGAGAACATCGCCATGCCGACGACCTCCATCCTATGGGGCAACTCCATGGGGGGGCTCATCACCCTGGAAACCGCGGAGCGCAACGGCGGGGCCTTCGACGGCTACCTATCTCAATGCGGGCTGGCCGCGGGGGCGTCGCGGGTTGTGGATCACTTCCTCGTCCTCCGACTGGCCTACGACGTCACGTTCGGCATGCCCGCCTCATGGGGCACTCCTGGCGATGTCCGCGACGACCTCGACTACGACACGGAGGTGCTGCCGATCCTCTCCGCCCAGGCCGGCGACCCGGCGAACTTCGGCCGCTTCGAGTTCCTCAGGCTGGTGGCCGGTATCCCCGGCTCGGGGATCGAACCGCCCCCCGGGTATTTCCCTAGAGCGTTGATCGACCTGCCCTTCTTCCTTGCTACCGAGGGGGAGGCCGAGTGGGAGCGCCGGGTCGGGGGACCCATCGCCCAGAACATCAGCCATGCCTACGCGCTGACCGTGGCGGAAAAGGCCTACCTGGCGGGCCTGGGCGTGGATGCCGATCCTCTCCTCGGAGCGATGAACGCCCGCCGGAACTTCGTGGCTCCACAAGAGTCGAGAAACTACCTCAACCACTTCGCGGATTTCAGCGGATTGATCAAGCGCCCCGTGCTGACGCTCCACGCATTTGTGGATCAGGCCATGCCGGTGACCAGCCAAGCCGCATACCGGAACACGGTCGCGGCCGCGGGCCGGGACGACCTGTTGTTCCAGGTCTATACGACGGTGATCGGGCACGTCCCCTGCGCCACCACCGAGCAAGCGCTCCGCGCGATCCAGGTCGTCGAAGCATGGGCGAAAACCGGAATACCCCCAGCGCCAGCTGACTTTCCGGCCGAGCTGGGCTTCCTACCGGGCTTCGTCCCGCCCGCCTGGCCTCAACCCTGAGCGAAGGCGCTCGTAGTCTGTAATTCTCGTGCGTCGCGAACTTCTGAAAACGGATTGGAGCTCACCATGCGAGTCATGACGCTGGCAGCGTGTCTCGCGCTGGCCGCCACTGTGCCCCAGGCCGCAAGAACTCATCACAGCATCCTGACGTTCGAACAACGTGTCCAGGCACAGGCGGCGATCGAGCGTGTTTATTACACGCACCAGATCGGCACCACCAGGCCCTTCGAGGAGGCCGTCCCCCGCTCGGTCCTGGAGAAGCGGGTCAGGACTTACCTCGCGGAGACGGCAGCTCTTGAAACCCAGTGGAAGACGCCGGTGACCACCGAGATGCTCCACCGGGAGCTGGAGCGCATCGCGGCACGAACCCGCATGTCCGAGCGACTCCGCGAGCTCTACGCAGCCCTTGGCGACGATCCGTTCCTGATCGAGGAGTGCCTGGCGCGCCCGGCTCTCGTCGACCGGCTGGCCCGGAGCTTTTTCGCCTACGACTCGACCCTTCATGCGAAGGCGCGCCACGAGGCGGAGGCTCTCCACCAGGGCCTGGTCGACGGCCGCCTGGACCCTTGGTCCGTTCATCCTGACCGAAGCGTTGTGAATCTGGTGCGGCTGGATGACGCCGGCGCAGTGCGGGACGCCGGGGCACGCCAGCGCGCTTCTGCCGAAAAGCAGCATGCGATCGAGCTCGACTCCGCCACGTTCGAGCGCCAGGCAGCGCTGCTCTCTTCGCGCATTGGCGAGACCGGACCGGTGGAGGAAGAGCCCGAGGCTTTCGTGATGCGCGTGGTCCTCCAGAGGGACGAAGACTCGATCGAGATTGCCACGTTTACCGTGTCGAAATTGTCGTGGGAGGACTGGTGGGGCTCCGTCGAGGGGGATCTTAGTGCGATATCGGTGGAGCCTGTGGCCACCGAGGATCTCTTTCGCCCGTTGCCGGCACCCGAGGACGCAGCGATCTCATCGAGCACCCCTTGCCCGCCCGACAACGTTTGGGAGAACCTCCCCTACGAGATGCCGGATCCGCGCACCGGGCACACCGCCGTCTGGACGGGAAGCCTCATGATCGTGTGGGGTGGATCCGACGGCGCGGCTCTTCTCAACACCGGCGGCCGGTACGATCCCGCCATCGGCGTCTGGACTCCGACATCCACGGTCAACGCCCCCTCCCCCCGGTCCGGCCACACGGCCGTGTGGACAGGAAGCTTGATGGTCGTGTGGGGAGGGTCCGGCAACGACGGCGCCCGGTATAACCCTGTCTCGGACACCTGGACCCCGATGTCCGCGGTCAATGCACCCTCCCCTCGGTACGGCCACACGACCGTTTGGACGGGAAGCCGCATGATCGTCTGGGGCGGCCTCTGGGGCAATCCCTTCTTCGAAGAGTCCTATCTCGACACCGGCGGTCTGTACGATCCCGACACCGACATCTGGACTTCCGCCTCCCCAGCCGACGCCCCGCTCCCCAGGGGTTTTCACACTGCGGTCTGGACGGGCACCGAGATGATCGTATGGGGCGGCTACGATTCCGCTTCTGAGATCTTCGAGGGAGGTCGGTATGACCCTGCCATCGGCGTCTGGACCCCGACCTCCACGGTCAACGCCCCCTCCCCCCGGTACGGCCATACAGCCGTATGGACGGGGAGCTCGATGATTGTGTGGGGAGGGTTTGCCAATGACGGCGGCGGCCGGTATGACCCTGCCTCGGACACATGGACCCCGATTTCGACGGCCAATGCTCCCTCCCTCCGGCATGACCACACGGCAGTGTGGACGGGAACTCACATGCTCGTGTGGGGTGGAGATGACGGGTCGTTCTCGAACACCGGTGGCCGCTACGATCCTGCCTCGGACACCTGGACCCCGACGTCCATTTCCAGCGTCCCGATGGCCCGAGCCGGCCACAGCGCTATCTGGACGGGGAGCCTCATGATCGTGTGGGGTGGCGCCGGCCTGGGCGCTTCCCCTCGATATCTGAACTCCGGCGGCCGGTACGACCCCCTCACCGAAGCGTGGACATCCACCTCCACGACCAATGCCCCGTCTCCTCGGGAGCTGCACACCGCCGTCTGGACGGGAAACGAGATGATCGTCTGGGGTGGATTCGACGGATCCTACTTGAACACGGGCAGTCGGTACGACCCGGTCACCAATGCATGGAGTCCGACCTCCACGGCCAATGCCCCCACGGGCCGTTCGCGCCACACTTCCGTCTGGACGGGAAATCTCATGGTCGTGTGGGGCGGCACCGACGGCGCTTCCCTGCACACCACGGGGGGCCGATACGATCCTGTCGCCGACACCTGGTCGGCGACGGTCACGGTCGCCGAGCCTCCCCGATCCGGCCACACCGCCGTCTGGACGGGAAGCGAGATGATCGTCTGGGGTGGCGACCTCACCGGCAGTTACACGAACACGGGCGGCCACTACGACCCGTCCTTGGACAGCTGGACACCAACGTCCACGCTCAACGCTCCGGCCGCCCGCATCAAGCACACGGCCGTCTGGGCGGATACGGTGATGATCGTCTGGGGTGGTTGTGTCGACAGCAGCGGCACCTGCCCGAACACCGGCGGTCGTTACAATCCGGCCACCGATACCTGGGCCCCGACCTCGACGGGCGTCAATGTCCCACTCGCGACCAGCGGCCACACCGCCATCTGGACGGGGAGCGAGATGATCGTCTGGAGCGGTCTCTACTCCGGTTCCCCTCTCGCTACCGGCGGCCGCTACAAACCTTCCACCGATACCTGGACGGGGACGGCGTTCGGTCCGCTGGGTCGCTCCTCTCACACGGCCATCTGGACGGGGAGTGAAATGGTCGTCTGGGGAGGCCACGTCTCGACGACTTCATTCAATACAGGGGGTCGCTACTACCCTGCGGGCGATACATGGCTGCCGACGTCGACGACCGATGCGCCGTCCGCCCGGTTTGGCCACACCGCCGTCTGGACGGGCAACGAGATGATCATCTGGGGCGGATCCTTCGGCAGCAGGGGCGGCCGCTACGCCATCGCACCCTTCGTGGACGGCGACATGGATGGCCATGGCATGTGCCAGGGCGACTGCGATGACGGCAATGCGGCCATTCATCCTGGCGCAGCCGAGGTGTGCGACAACCTGGACAATGACTGCAATGGTGTCATCGACAGCTTCGCCACCTACTGCGGAATCGGTGAATGTTCCCGCATCGGTGCCTGTACGGCCGGCGTCAATTTCTGCGTCCCGGGCTCTCCCTCCCCCGAAGTCTGCGACGGCCTCGACAACGATTGCGATGGAGTTGCGGACGAATTCCCGCCACCTTCCGGATCGCCTGTCGTCACCGTGGAGACGTCCGCGGGATCGCCCGTGCTGGGGTGGGCGCCCCTTCCGGACGCTACCGCCTATGACGTGGTCAGGGGCGACCTGCAGAGCCTCATCTCCACGGGGGGTGACTTCACCGCGGCCATCCGAGCGTGCCTGGCCGACGATTGGGCGAATAACACGCTGGCTCTGAGCGACACGCCTGTCCCGGGGGCCGGCTACTTCTATCTCGTCCGCGGAACGAATTGCAACGCTGTCGGGACGTACGACTGGGGCGATCCCGGGCAGGTCGGTTCCCGCGACGCCGAAATCGACGCGTCGTACTTCGCCTGTTTTCCGCGGCTCCACTTCTGCGGAGATTTTGTTTGCGACGAGCCCGAGGAGAGCTGGGTCAACTGCCCGACCGATTGTGATTTCTGTCCGCTATGTAAAGATTGACAGGCCGTCCCGGAGAGTGACTACTTCCAGCCGCCCACGGCCACGAAGCCTCCCCAGAAGTAGGGGTGAGCGGGAAGACCGCTCTGCCTCAGGCTCGCGATCATCCGGCGGCTGGCGTTTCTCACAGCCTCGGCCGTGGAGGCGCCTTCCAGGCGCTCCTTATAGAGATTGCGCATCCAGGTGTGCGTTGCCTCGTCCTGCACGGACCACAGGCTCGTGATCACGGTGCGGGCCCCGGCAACCTGGAAGGCCCTTCGCAGTCCGAATATGCCTTCTCCGGCCATGTATTCCCCGACTCCCGTGTCACAGGCCGACAATACGACCCAGTCCACACCGGAGAGGTCCATGGCCGCGACCTCCTCGGCGGTGAGCACTCCATCGTCCTCATTGGGGCCTGCGGATGCCCGATGATTGGCGCCGGCAAGCGCCAGACCGGACAGCAGGAGGGGGTTTTCTCCGATCACGGGCTGGTCCTGCCCCAGCTCGGGATCCCCGTGAAGCCGCGTGACGTCCAGAGCCGAGGCACACGACCCTCCAAGGAAAAAACCATGGGTCGCCAGATGAATCACCTGACGGCCCGGAGCCTGCGCCTTGAATGCCGCTTCGGTCGCCTGCGCTCCGATGAGGCGAGCCCGTGGTGACTTATCATTTCTCTGCTTCCAAAGATCCACGACCTCGCTGACCTCCCGCCTCGAGCCCGGAAGCGGCTCGAATCGCATGGACTGAAAGTCACCGCACGCCGAGCGTTTGCCCAGATAGGAAGCCCGGCTCGCGACCTTGGCCGGCCCGACGGCTTTCGCCTGCGCCGGACCTTCCACCCCGGCCGCGAAGGGCGTGCGCGCGTCAAAATCCGGGCCGCCCAGCGCCAGGATCCCTTCTCCTTTTCCCTTCTCCGATGCCGAAACCAGGTCCCGCTCCGCGGAAAGATAATGAATCAGGGGTCCCGTCTCGACGAGGTAATGCCCGCCGTCTGACGGAAGCGCGCTCAGGTTCACCAGATGCAGCGTACCATCCGGAACAACGAAGACACTCCTCGATTGGCCCAGATGGACTGCGACGACATCCCAGATTTTCCGCCTCAAGGCCGCTCCCGCCGCCCGGTAGTCCGCTTCCAGGTTCTTGGAAGCCTGCCCGCTGTCGCCGCGGGCTATCGCCTGCCTCCAGCGAGCGACGAGGGAGTCGACCTCGGTGGCCGGGCCGATACGGACCAGATGCGGTTCGCCGCCGGCCAGCATCACAAACGCCACGTAGGTGAGCGTGGAACGATCGGTGCCGTCGATCGGTTTCTTTCGCTCGCGCTGCATGTAGCGTGCGAAAGCCACCAGGGCGCTGCGTGGCGGGAGCGCCGATCGGACCTCCTTCAACCCCGCGTCTTCCCAGGCGCGCTCGCTGCGAAACGCCGCGCTCTTCTCGGCGAGGGCTTCTTCGGCCAGCTCCTTTTCCCGGCGTCTGCTGTCGAGCTGAGATCGGAATAGTTCGGGCCTGTCCCCGGACGGGCCGTGGACCACCAGGTCGGCCAGACGCTGCCGGGCGGCGGCCAGCGCCGCGTAGTAGGGACCGATCTCGATTGACTCCGCTTCGCTCCCGGCCCGGTGCCGTGCCGACATCTCGTCTGTCACCAGGGCACGGGAACGAACCAGGGCGTCCCATGCTCGTCCTGCCAGCGATGAGTCGCCGCCCGACGCGGCAACGGAGAGCGCCAGGTCCAGACCGGTCTGTCTGACCGCCGCGTAGCGAAGGGCCTGACGCTCGGGAAGCGCGCGGGCCGTCAGGCTCAGATGGTCTCTTCCGATCTCCTCCGCCCGCAGAGCCAGCGCAAGCCCCTTCGCGCTCTCACCACCGAGGACGAGGGCCTCTGCAAAATGGTCGAGGTTCCAAGCCACCACCGGATGCGCCGGACCGAACGTCCTCTCGCGAATGGCCAGGGCCCTTTCGAAGAGCGGCATTGCCTCGGTGGGCCGGCCCGTATCCCGGAGCGCATTGGCGATGTTGGTGAGAGCCCAGGCAACTCCGTCGCCATCGGGAGTCTGTTTTTCGTAGATCCGCAACGCCCTCCGGAACAGCGCCTCAGCCTGCGCAAATTCCCCCACGGCCTGGTGATTCTGTCCGAGGGTGATCAGGGTCTCCGCGACGTGGGGATGGTCGGGACCGTGTACCTGCTCCATGATGGCCAGCGCACGATGGAGGTTCAGCGATGCACCGGCGTGATTCCCCTGCGCAGAATTCACCTTCCCGAGTTCGAGGAGAACAAATGCCCCCTGATGACTTTCCAGACGGCCTGTCCTTTCCATGCCTTCAAGACACCCTCGGAAAAGGCGCTCCGCTTCCGTGTAATCGCCGGATTTTCTGAGAACCGTGCCGAGGAATCTCTGGCCGTACCCTAGAAGAAGGCTGTTATCCGGGCCGAGGACCCTCTCGTAGATGCCATTGACCCGCGTGAGAAGCCTGTGCGCCTCGGGGTAGTCTTCATCATAATTGGCCCGCGCTATGGCCAGGTTGTAAAGGAGCGCCGCGGTTTCCAGACTGTCCGGCCCATAGCTCAGCTCTGCGATGGCCAGGGCGCGCTCGCGCAGTCGCGTTGCCTCGGCCAGATCGTCGAGGTACCAGAGGATGTTCCCCATCGTGGAATACGTGTCGCCCAGCTCCGGATGATCGGCGCGCAAGGTCTTCTCCTGGATGGTTTGGGCGCGCTCGACGGCGTCTTTCGCGGCCTTGTAATCGCCCATCTCGTAGGGAGTTTCGGACCAATCCCACAAACAACGCGCAACCCTCGGATGGTCCGCGCCGAATTCCTTCTGAAGAATGCCCAGAGCGCGCTCGTAGAGGCGCCCGGATTCCTCGTAGTCACCGAGCCAATAAAGGAGGTCCGCGAGCGCTCTCAGGCTCTCGGCCACCTCCATACGCTCCGTGCCCGGGGCCTTCTCTGCCACCGCCAGAGCGCGCTCGCAGATCGGTCTTGCGGTTTCATATTCCGTTTTCAGGGTGAGGATCCGGCACAGATTGGTCAGGCTCGTCGCCAGACGCGCATCATCGGATTTGAGCAGCCGCTCATGGATCGCGACCGCCCTGTGCGCCTGCTCGAGCGCTTCGTCATCCACCTCGTAGCGACGCCATCGCGTCTCGACGAGAAGGCCCAGTGCCTCTGCCATGTCGATCGAATCCGCACCTTGGCGTGCCTCGTGCTCGAGGAGGTTGGCCCGAGCCAGCATCTCGGCTTCCTCGAAACGTCCGTCGTCCAGGAGGGCACGGATTCGGGCTGGGGGCTCAGGTCGTTCAGGCGAGGATTCAGGGGAGGGGAGCCCGACCGGGAAATGAAGCGCGGCCGTCATGAAGCCTGCGATCGCCACTGCGGCGCCAGGGCGCAAAGTCCCGTTCCGCCAGGAGGCGGCTGTCGTTTCCCGCCGCTGCCACAATGCTAGCAGTCTCAACTCAGGCGCTGTCCTCCGCCGCTTCGCGGGAAGGGGGACTGCCATCCAAAGACGAATCTCAATCGCGCCCGCGGCATCTCGCGCCGGGAACTCGCCGCTTTGGATAACGTGCCTCTTCTGGGATGTGCGGGCAGTATGTTCGCGATGGCGCTCGCCAGTCAAGAACGAAATGACGGCGATTGCCCGGGCAAGGCAGGCCTTGTATGATTCCCCCCGTCACTCCGTCCATCCCAAGGTCGCCTCAGCGCCACTCTGGTTCAGCACCAGAAGGAAGCCTCCAGCCCCTTGCGGACACAAAGCGGATCCCCCGACAGGACCACGACGCTGGGAGCCCCCGACGCGGTCTCGAGATTCGTGGAGGGAGATCCGGAAGCCGTCAGAGCCGTTCGCCGGCTCATCCTGGACGTCCTGAGGACTCACTCGAAGGAACTGAAACCTTACTGGGACGACCTTGTCCTGGAGGTGTGTGCCCAGGCTTGGCAACGAGCCAGAAAGGGATCGGAAGAGATTCGGAATCTGGAGGGTCTGGTCGTGCGCATCACCCACGCCCGGGTCGTCGATCTGCACCGGCTCCGGTCGCGCTGGCGGATGGAAGACGGCGCCGTGGACCATCTCGCCTCGACGGCCAACCCGAACCCGGGGCCCTACGAGGACGTCCTCCGAGCGGAGACCTCGCATATCGTGAGCGCCATGATTGCGGCGGCCGACGAGCGCACCAGGGTCATCTGGAGATTGCTGTACTTCGAAGGCCTGAAGTATCGTGAGGCCGCCGCCCGTCTGGGCCTGCCTGAGGGGACTTTGAAGCGCCTGGTGCACGAGAGCCTGCGCGCCGCCGCGGCGCGGTTCGCTGGATTGCGGACCGAAGGCGGCAAGAAATGACCCGCACGTGCGACGATATCCTCGAGCGGGCCGCCGCCGGGGACGCGAGCGTCGAGAGCCTGCCTGAGTTCATCGAGCATCTGAAGATTTGTGCGCGGTGCGGGCGCGAGGCGCCGGTGCTGCTCGCGGCGGTGCGAGCCATCCGCGCGGCGCCGGCGGCAGCGTTGGAGGGGCACCCGCCTTCCGACCAGATCGTGGCGCTGGCGCTGGCACCCGAGGCGGGAATGCTGGAGGTCGATCCCGGAGCGGCCGAGCATGTGGCCGCATGCGCGATCTGTGCGGCCGAGGTGAAGGAGGTGCGTCGCGCGGAGGAGGTGCGGTCGAGATTGCGTGCGCCCGCGCCACTTGGCCTGGGACGCGTCCTCGGCAACCTGGCGAATCTGCCATCCGGCCCCGTCATGCGCCGTCTCGCCTGGGTGGCGGGCCTGGGGATTCTGGTTCTCGCCTATCCGGCCTACCTGGGCCTGAGGCGGGTGCCGCAGCTCAGAGGAGAGGTGGAACAGCTCGACACGCGCACGCGGCAGCTCGAAGCGGAAGTACGCGACCTCTCTTCCTCACTTGCCCGGGCGATCCAGGCTGCCGATCTTCTCACCCATTGGTCGGGACCGGTGCCGCTCATCGCCCTGAGCAGCCCCGTCCGCGGGCAGGCGACGAGGCAGACGCTGAAGCTCGACCCCACGGCCCCGTACATCCTGGTGAGCGTACGGCCCATCCTGTCGGACCCGTCCGACGAGCGCGACATCTACCGGGTCCTCATCCTGAGAGGTGATGGCCAGGCGGTCTGGAATTCGCAGATCACTGCCGGTGAGATGCGCCGGACGATGAGATCCTCGGGAGCGCTCATCTTCCCGGTTCCTTCCACGCTCCTTGCTCCGGGCGGGCACGAGCTGCGCGTCCTGCCGGAGAAGCGCCCCCAGGAGCCGATCCTGCAGATTCCATTCGAGATCGTGACAGCCGACTAATCGGGGCAAGCGGGTGAACCTTGGCGCACCCTTGGATAGCCGCAGGTTGGAGCGCACCCAGGCGTTCGGGATCGGATTCTGGTGACTCGGAGAAGGACGCGCGGCGGGACCGGACTATTCGAGCCGGTCTGCCAGGAACTTGAGGACGCCGCGAATCGAGACGAAGCCGACGGGATGGCCGTCGCGAATGACGGGGATGTGGCGATAGTGCCCCACCGCCATCCGGTGCACGGCGTAGGCGAGCGCGTCCTCCTCGGTGAGGTACTGGGGGCGGCGCGTCATGACCACCCCGACCGGCAGGGCCGCGAGGTCGACCGTCTCCCCGGCAATCCGGTCCAGAACGTCGCGCTCCGTGAAGATTCCCACCAGCTTTCCCCCATCCACGACCAGGACGCTGCCGTGGCGCGTCTGCTGCATCATGCGCACGGCATCGAGGACCGAATCCTCGGGGGAGACGACGTTGGGGGGCAGCAGGCCGACCTCCCGGAGCGTGGTCTCCAGGAGCGTCTGCTGCAATCCGTCCTTGGGGAGCGGGATGTCGAGCGAGCGCAGGTCCTGCCCGCACTCGTCGCAGTTGTCGACGCCCTGGATGTTGTCGGTCCCGCAATCGGGGCAAATCAAGGCAAGGCTCCTTCGCTCAAAGTGCGCGCCGGCGCCGGACTAGGTCACCGTCCAGGTCTCGCCGCCCCGAATCAGCTTCTCCAGGTTTCCCGGGCCGACCTTCGCGGCGATGTCCTTCCCCTGCTTCTCCAGGATCTCCTCGAAGCAGGGGCGCTGCGCCCGGTAGAAGACCCCCACCGGCACCGGGAACTCGGGATAGGTCATGCGCGACAGCAGGTAGGCGAGCGTCGGCTCCGCGGCGGACTCGTCATGCACCAGGAGGTCTTTCTCGCTGACGCCGTTCTCGCCGAGCGTGACCACCTCGGGCTCCAGCCCGTTGAGCCGGATTCCTTTGTCGTGGTTCTTGCCGAAGATCATCGGGTGACCATGCTCCAGGTAGAGCATCCGATCGGAGCGCACCTCGCGGCTGGTGAAATCCTCGAAGGCCGCGTCGTTGAAGATGTTGCAGTTCTGGTAAATCTCCAGGAAGGCGGTCCCCTTGTGCTTCGCCGCCTTCTCCACCGACTTGGAAAGGTGCGCCGGGTCGACGTCGAGGCTGCGCGCCACGAAGGTCGCCTCCGAGGCGATCGCCACGCAGATCGGGTTGATCGGCTGCTCGGCGGTGCCGAACGGGGAGGACTTGGTCTTCTTGCCGAACTCCGAGGTGGGCGAGTACTGCCCCTTGGTCAGCCCGTAGATCCGGTTGTTGAACAGCATGATCTTGATGTCGAGGTTGCGGCGCAGGCAGTGGATCAGGTGGTTCCCACCGATGCTCAGCCCGTCGCCGTCGCCGGTCACCACCCAGACCGACAGGTCGGGGCGCGCCGTCTTCAATCCGGTGGCCAGGGTGGCGGCTCGGCCGTGGATGCTGTGGAAGCCGTAGGTGTTCATGTAATAAGGGAAGCGGCTGGAGCAGCCGATCCCCGAGACGAAGACGATCTTCTCCTTGGGGATGCCCAGATCGGGCATCACCTTCTGCACCTGCGCCAGGATCGAATAATCACCGCACCCCGGGCACCAGCGCACCGTCTGATCGCTGACGAAGTCCTGCCGGGTCAGCTTCGGGGGCTCCAGCAGCCCCGCACCGGTCGAATCGTTCTGTGACATCAGCGCTCCCTCACAACAGCTCTTCGATCTTGTGGATGATCTCGGAGACCATGAATGGCTTCCCCTGGACCTTGTTGAGCCCCACCGCATCCACCAGGTAGCGGGCGCGGACCATCCACTGGAGCTGGCCCAGGTTCAGCTCTGGAATCAAGACTTTCTCGAAGCGGCGCAGCACCTCTCCCAGGTTGCGCGGGAAGGGGTTGAGATATCGCAGGTGCGCGGAGGAAACCGATGCCTTCCTCGCCCGCATCCTCTCAACCGCCGTGGTGATCGACCCGTAGGTGCTGCCCCATCCCAGGACCAGTACCTTGCCGCTGTCGCCACCGAACACCTCCAGCTCCGGGATGTCATTGGCGATGCCCGCAATCTTCTCCGCGCGCAGCCGCACCATTTTGTGATGGTTGAGCGGGTCGTAGCTGACGTTGCCGGTGACGTCCTCCTTCTCCAGCCCTCCGATGCGGTGCTCAAGCCCGGGCGTCCCGGGAATCGCCCAGGGGCGTGCCAGAGTCTTGGGGTCGCGCTTGTAGGGCTGGAAGGTCGCCTTGTCCATGGCGAAATGCACGTCGATGCGCGGCAGGTCCTTGATCTCCGGAATCTTCCAGGGCTCCGCCCCGTTCGCCAGGTAGCCGTCGGAAAGGTAGAAGACCGGCGTCATGTACTTGATGGCGATGCGGAACGCCTCCACGGCGAAGGTGAAGCACTCCGCCGGCGTTGCCGGGGCGACCACCGCCGCCGGGCACTCGCTGTTGCGGCCGTACACCGCCTGCAGCAGATCGGCCTGCTCGGTCTTGGTGGGCAGGCCGGTGCTGGGGCCGCCGCGCTGCACGTCGATAATCACCAGGGGAAGCTCGGTCATCACCGCCAGACCGATAGCCTCGCTCTTCAGCGCCACGCCGGGTCCGCTGGTGCCGGTGAGACCCAGCGACCCGCCGTACGAGGCGCCAATCGCCGCTCCGATGGCGGAAATCTCGTCTTCCGCCTGGAAGGTCTTCACCGGGAAATTCTTGAAGCGGGACAGCTCGTGCAGGATGTCGCTGGCCGGCGTGATCGGATAGGAGCCGTAGAACAGCGGTCGCCCCGCCTGCATCGCCGCCGCCACGCAGCCGATCGCCGTCGCCTCGTTGCCGGTGATCTTGCGATAGGTCCCGGGGGCCAGCCTGGCCTTGGTGACCCGGTAGTGGGTGGTGAAAATCTCCGTGGTCTCGGCGAAGTTGTAGCCCGCCTGCAGCGCCGCCAGGTTGGCCCGTGCCACCTCCTGGTTGCCTTTGAACTTGTCCTTGATCCAGGTCTCGGTGTAGTCCACCGGGCGCTCGTAGAGCCAGAAGACCAGCCCCAGTGCGAAGAAGTTCTTACAGCGGGTCGCCTGGCGCGATCCCAGCGTCGTCTCTCCGATGGCGCGCAGCGTCAGGGTGGTGAGCGGAATCTCGAAGGTCCGGTAGCCCGCCAGGCTGCCGTCCTTCAGCGGATTGGTCTTGTAGCCTGCCTTGTTCAGGTTGCCCTGGGTGAAGGCGTCGGTGTCGAGGATCAGGATGCCGCCATCCTCGAGATCGGCCAGGTTGGTCTTCAGCGCCGCCGGGTTCATGCAGACCAGGACCCCGGGGGCATCGCCGGGAGTGCGGATGTCCTGGGACGAGAAGCTGATCTGGTAGCCGCTCACTCCCGGCAGCGTTCCGGCCGGGGCGCGGATCTCCGCGGGGAAATCGGGCAGCGTCGCCAGATCGTTGCCCACGATGGCCGTGGTGTCCGCGAACTGCGTGCCCGTCAGCTGCATGCCGTCACCGGAGTCCCCGACGAACCGGATGACGACGGTTTCAAGCTCCTGGACTTCGTGAGGAGTTTCCTTCACTCGCGTCTGGGTGCTCACTTCTTCTCGTGCTCCAGCTCTTAGCCGCCTTCTTGCTTCCGCATCACCTGATGCAGCCGCGGCGGCAGATTGACGACCTCCGCGGGGAAGTGATCGGCGATGTATTCAATCAGGTCCTTGGCGCAGACGACTCCGGCATCGAGCCCGTGCGCGTCGACCAGCGGCACGTGCCGGAATCCTTTCTCGGTCATCAGGTGGATGGCGTCGGCCAGGGTGTCCTCTGGTCGCAGCGTCCCCGGATCCGGCGTCATGAAATCCCGCACGGGCGCCCCGAGATCCACCTGCGTTCCCACGATCTTGTTCAGCACGTCGCGCTCGGTCAGGATGCCCACGACCTTCCTGCCCTCGCACACCAGCGCGCAGCCGATGGCGGCCGAGCGCATCGCCTGTACCGTCTCCGACAGGGGCGCGTCCGGAGCCACCCTCGCCGGCTCGGCGAGCCGCAACGCCCGGATTCTCTCCCGATTGAGAATCGTCTTTCTAACCACTCTATTCCCAGTAGCTTGCAGGCTCAAAGGCAGGTCCTGGATTGGCCGTGGCGCCTCCGGCGCCTCCCGGCCTCGCTCGCAGCTCTGCCGGCTGGCGGAGGGCCCGCCGCCGGAGACCGCGGTCAGTGAAGCTGAAAACGCGCCTAGTCTACTCGTTGCCGGCATCGCGCTCAAGCCGCCCCGGTCCTTCGCGGGATCCGGCTTTCGCTTATACTCGACCGCCATGGTCCTCAAGCCCGGTTCGCGACTCGGTCCCTACGAGATCATCGCGGCGATCGGCGCCGGCGGCATGGGAGAAGTCTGGAAGGCGCGCGACTCGCGCCTGGATCGTGAGGTCGCGGTCAAGATCCTCCCGGCGCGCTTCGCCCACAACGCGCAATTCCTCGCACGCTTCGAGCGCGAGGCCAAGGTCATCTCCTCCCTGAACCATCCCAACGTCTGCGTGCTGCACGACGTCGGCATGATCCCGGCGGGAGAGGTCCCCGGGGCGGTGGCGGAGGCTGGAGACCCGAATCTCCACTACCTCGTGATGGAATTGGTGGAAGGAGAATCGGTCGGCGAGCGGCTCAAGCGCGGCCCCATGCCGCTGTCCGAGGTCCTGCGGATCGGCGCGCAAGTCGCCGAGGCGCTGGACGCCGCGCACCGCAAGGGAATCATCCATCGCGATCTGAAGCCCGACAACGTCATGCTGAGCCGCTCGGGAGCGAAGCTCCTCGATTTCGGCCTGGCCCGCGCCGCGGATGAAGGCTCCGGCGTGGTGGAGGGACTCACCAGCATCCCGACCGAGGTCAAGCAGATCACCATGCAGGGGGCGATCCTCGGCACCTTCCAGTACATGGCCCCGGAGCAGCTGGAGGGAATGGAGGCGGGACCGCGCACCGACATCTTCGCGCTCGGGACGCTGCTGTACGAGATGGCGACGGGAACGAAGGCGTTCACGGGAACCACGAAGACGAGCCTGATCGCCGCCATCGTCTCCTCCCAGCCCCAGCCCGTCTCCAGCACGATTGCCTCCACGCCGCCGGCGCTGGACTACGTGATCCGCCGCTGCCTGGAGAAGCATCCCGACGATCGCTGGCAGTCGGCCAAGGATGTCGCGGGACAGCTGCGTTGGATCTCCGAGGCAGGATCGCAGGCGGGCCAGGCTCCCGCGGTGGCGGCGCGGCGGCGCCTCGATCGCCGCATCCTCATCGGCATGGCGGTGGCCGGATGGCTGGCGACGGCCCTGCTCGGCTGGCTCCTGCTTTCCGGCCCGCGCGTGGCCGAGACGCGGCCCCCGCTGCGCGCCGAGCTACTGCCGCCCCCCGGAGTCGAGATTAGTGGCGTGCTGAATGGCACGCCCGTGCTCGACCCCGCGGGCACTCGGGTCGTGTTCAGGGGCAGGCCCCGCGAGGGGGCGATGCGTCTCTATCTCAGGGAAATCGCCACGGGGGGGATTCGACCGCTGGAAAACACCGAAGGCGCGACCTTTCCCTTCTGGTCTCCCGATGGTCGCTGGATCGCTTTCTTCGCCGACGGGAAGCTGCGCAAAATCCCAAGCGCCGGGGGGCCGGTGCAGATCCTCTGCGACGCCCGCGACGGGCGGGGAGGAAGCTGGGGCAGCGCCGGCACGATCGTCTTCGCCCCCGAGATCCAGGGCCCCTTGATGCAGGTTTCCGAAGGGGGCGGAAGGCCCGCCGTCGTGACGAAAATCTCGGATTCGACGATCACCCACCGCAACCCGCATTTTCTTCCCGACGGCAAGAGCTTCCTTTTCACCGAGCGGGACAGCGACGGCGATGCGGTGGGGCACATCGCCATGGCGTCGCTCAGCGAGCCACAGCCACGGCTGGTGGTGGAGCAGGCGTCGAATCCACAATACGCCGGCGGCTACCTGCTGTTCGTTCGCGACGGCAATCTCGTGGCGATGCGCCTGGATCTCTCCACCGGGAAGGTCGAAGGCTCCCCGACCGTCGTGTCGGAGGAGATCGAGTATTACAACCCTCGCGACCTCGGAAGTTTCACGGTCTCCGCGACGGGCTGTCTCGTCTATCGCCACCACCAGTGGAGAAAGACGCAGATGGCCTGGCTGGATGCGTCGGGAAGGAAGGTCGAGTCGATTGGCGATCCCGGCTATTACCAGACGCAGATTCCCGCACCGACCATCCTCCGGGGCGGCCGGGCCGCCATCCTCAAGAACGGAGGCGAGGACACCGATCGAGATATCTGGATCATGGACCTGACGCGCGGCCAGATGGTGCGCTCCACCTTCGAGAACGCCGACGGCCTCATGAGCGGGGTCCTGTCGCCGGACGGCAATCGCCTCGCGGTGTCGGCGCCGGCCGGCGTCGGTGCGCTCCGGAAAGCCACCTGGATCCAGCCGGCGTCCGGAAGCGGCAAGCAGGAGACTGTTCTCCCGGAATCCCCCTTCTACGTCCAGGACTGGTCCTCCGACGGTCGCTATCTGATCGGTATCGTCCAGCGCTCGGGCACCGGCTTCGACGTTGCCTGGGTGGATCTGAAGGGCGCGAAATCCACGGAGATCCTCCTGGGCTCGCGCTTCAACGAGACCTCCCCCAGCACATCGCCCGACGGGAGGTGGCTTGCGTGGATTTCGAATGAATCGGGAAAGGCCGAGGTCTATCTGACCGATTTCCCCGCCGCGACCCAGAAATGGCAGGTCTCATCCGGGGGCCTCTTCATTCAGGGCAACTCTATCCCCTTCTGGGCACCCGACGGCTCGAAGATCTATTTCTCCACCACGGACGGTCTCATGCAGGCGGAGATCGGCAGCCCGGCCGCGCCCGGACCCGGCAAGCCGAGCTTCGTTTATCACAACGGTTCCGACGTGCCCGAGCTCTTCTCACTTCTGGCGACGGACGGCCGGCGGTTCCTGGGGATGATCTACGTCGAAGCCGGCAGCGTGGAGCCGCTGCGGCTCGTGCTCAACTGGAAACAGGCGCTGCAGGATTGAGGGAAGTTCGCACGGCCGCTTTCCATTCAAACCGCGTCGGCCGCGAGGTCTTCGAGGAGATTCCATGGCACCCAAACTGCCCGGCTCCTACCGCAGGATGCAGAAATCGCAGAAAGCCATCATGAAGGCGTACGAGGATCTGGGTGAAGCGTGCGCCGAGGCAGGGCCTCTCTCGCCGCGCGAGCGCGCCCTGGTGAAGATCGGCCTGTCCACGGGGGCCCGCCTCGAGGGAGGACTGCACTCGCATGTCCGCAAGGCGCTCGAGGCGGGGGTCGAGCCGGAAGCGATCCGGCAGGCGGTCTTCCTGGCGCTGCCGACACTCGGACTCCCGACGATGATGGCGGCGCTCACCTGGGTCGAGGACGTTCTCGGCAAACAGAAAGATTGATTTCGCGCCCTGCCCTGGAGAGCAACCCGCAAGGCGCGCTGCTCCTCAGGGCAGCCGCGCGACGTTCTCCCT